>CAMBDN010000170.1 GCA_945865355.1 Legionella genomosp. 1 | reverse complement strand
GTACCTAGCCCGCATTGGAAACGAAGCAGTAAAGGCCTACCTTGGTATCCAGGTGATACACTCATCACTTCTATTGGCCAAGGTTTTATGCTGGCTTCCCCCCTTCAACTGGCCAACGCTACAGCATCCTTAAGCTTGCATGGTCGACGTTTTCGTCCACATTTACTCGGTAAGACGATAAACGATAATCATAAACCTCATGAATACAAACCCGTTGAAGAGTATCCCATACAATTAAAGGACAGCGAATACTGGACGATTGTCGCTGAAGCGATGCGAGCCGTTGTCAAAAGTGATGAAGGGACCGCCTATCGATTTGGGCGAACCGCGCCCTACACCGTTGCAGGAAAAACAGGAACAGCCCAGGTTTTTGGTGGAGCGCAATATGAAAAAAGACGTTTGTCCATTGTACCGGTCGCGTTAAGAGACCACTCTTTATTCATTGCATTTGCTCCTGTTGAAAAACCAGAGATTGCAATAGCCGTGATGGTTGAAAATGATGTTGTAGCTGCGGCCGTTGCCCGCAAGGTAATGGATGCCTATTTTGATCTTGGAAAGGAGCACGAAAGGGATAATATACCCATTTGGTACCCAGAGGCGCTTAATCCGAACCCAACAGTGATCCACCCACCCTTACGAGCGATATAAAGCTGATATGAAAATAAATAACACACGCCCCATCTACCGATTCACTGGGAAATCATTATATATCGACCTGCCCTTGTTGGGCTTGTTGTTATTATTGATTTGTCTTGGCTTGTGCATTCTCTATAGTGCATCGAACCAAAATATGGGAATGGTTTTACGCCAATCCCTACGCCTACTTTTTGCTTTAGCGATAATGGTGGTCTTTGCTTTCATTCCCCCACACAAATATAAAATTTGGACCCCATGGATTTATAGCATTGGGCTTGCGTTACTCATTGCGGTGATGTTAATGGGTAAAATAGGCAAGGGAGCTCAGCGTTGGCTTGATTTAGGTTTCTTTCGCTTTCAGCCTTCTGAAATCATGAAGCTAGCCGTTCCAATGATGGCGGCCTGGTATGTTGACCATAAACCATTACCGATTGATTTTAAGTCATTGACCATCACCGCTATCTTAATCTTTATCCCGGCAATTTTAATTGCCAAGCAACCCGATCTAGGCACCGCCATCATGGTGATTTCCTCCGGTCTTTGCGTCATCTTCTTAGCAGGCGTGCATGTGCGCATCGTGTTAATTATTACCATTGCATTAGCGTTTGCAGCCCCTTTATTGTGGCATGTCATGCATGACTATCAGAAGCAACGCATTATTACCTTATTGAACCCTGAACGTGACCCCTTGGGATCAGGTTACCACATCATTCAATCTAAAATTGCCATCGGCTCGGGTGGCGCATTTGGCAAAGGATGGCTAGCTGGAAGTCAATCACACCTGAATTTTCTACCAGAGCATGCTACAGATTTCATTTTTTCAGTAAGTAGTGAAGAATTTGGTTTTGTTGGAAGTTCGATCTTAATCATCTTGATGATGTTGATTTCCCTACGCAGCCTACGTATAGCAAGGCATGCACAAACAAGTTTCACCCGCTTGCTCGCAGCGAGTCTTGCCATGACATTTTTTCTATCGGCCTTTGTAAACATCGGCATGGTTATGGGCATTCTACCCGTCGTAGGTATTCCCTTGCCACTTGTCAGCTACGGCGGAACTGCTATGGTTACCTTTCTAGCAAGTTTTGGTATATTAATGTCAATCAGTTCACATCGAATTTTGTTTAATAATATGAATTAGATGGTGTTAGGAGTCGCTAGTTTGAGCCAAAATAGTAGACTCCTTGCACTCTCTAACTGGCGCATAACTCATTCGATGAATAGCACAGGGTCCTAGTTTCATTAAAGCTGCTCGATGAACGGCCGTTGGATAACCTTTATGCAGCGCAAATCCGTAGCCAGGGTATAAGTCATCCATGCGCGCCATCTCTTCATCCCGCAACACTTTAGCTAAAATAGACGCCGCCCCTATTTCGGTAATTAAACTATCGCCTTTCACAATGGCTTGGCAAGGAATCGACACATTCGGTGTGTACAACCCATCGACTAAAATTTTGCCAGGACGAATTGATAAAGCCTCTATTGCGCGTTTCATTGCGAGTAGCGTGGCATGATGTATATTTAATTGATCAATTTCGTCGACTTCAGCGCGACCATAAGCATAACACAGCGCCTTTTCCTTGATTTCTATTGCCAGCTGCTGACGTTTGAGAGCCGTTAATTTTTTGGAATCAGTTACCCCTTCGATGGGCGAGGCTAAAATCACCGCTGCAGTAACCACCGGCCCCGCCAATGGACCTCGCCCAACTTCATCAACTCCAGCTATATGCATTGATTAAATGTCCTATAATACAAATTTGGTTGAATCATACTGATTCAACCGGATTTTACTAGGGGCTACAGACAATTCAGATCTCGACGTCGCAGGACGTTGGGCTTAAAAGATGAATTGACCACCCGTAGATTAAACTTAGAACACAGATGTCCTTGACTTCATACCGTAAACTAATTAAGTTCATAGTTTGTAAACTACCATCGTCATTCCATGCGCTTCCTCCTATCTCTCATTGCCCTATTTATGCTGATTAACCCGGTGCTTGCTGACGTTCGTTTTTTAAGTATCTCGGATATCCATTACGGGACTGACAATACTACTGGCGATGGTCATGACACAGACAGCATCTTATTATCTTCGGCATTGAGTAAATTTAGCTTGCTGACGAAGCACGTTGATTTTGTAATTACTTTGGGTGATTTTCCAACGCACATGCTGAGGTATTCCCCTAAAAAAGAAGGGTATATAAAATCGGTGTTTCACGGATTGTATCAGGCTGATCAGGTTGGTATTCCAATGTTTTACATCACGGGTAACAATGATTCTCTATCCGGTAATTACCAACCCTTTTCCTGGAGTGGAAAATCACCTTTAACCTTGGCAACGGATTGGCAAGGCGCTTGCGCTCACTGTGAAGGGCTTATTATCGATGGTACACATATGTATGATGAAGGTTATTATTCAAGTTATGTGCTCCCGGGAAATAAGGACATTGTTCTTATTGTTTTAAACAGCATTCAATTTGTAAAGTCCCCTATATTTGCTCCTAAATACCCAAACCAGAA
The DNA here is from genome assembly GCA_945865355.1 of Legionella genomosp. 1. Taxonomy (GTDB): domain Bacteria; phylum Pseudomonadota; class Gammaproteobacteria; order Legionellales; family Legionellaceae; genus CAMBDN01. Next base: position 2,529 of record CAMBDN010000170.1, on the reverse strand, counting down.
ACGAGATGCTTTGCAGCAGCTTCGTTGGTTAGAAAAGCAACTAAAAAATAACCATGCTAAACAACTGATGATAGCTATGCATATCCCACCAGGATCAACCTACCACGATGGGGAAAGTTGGCAGGAACCGTATTTAAAGCAATTCATTGATTTATTAAATATGGCATACCCACATTATGGGCAAATTAGTTTGCTAACGGCTCATACCCACATGGATGATATCCGAAAAATTCACCTGGAAAACGGGAAAAACATTTACTCTTATGCAACGCCATCAATCAGCCGCAATCACCACAACAACCCTGGCATGAAGATTTTTGACTTAAATGCCAACCTGCAACTGAAAGACTTCACAACTTATTACACCACGGTCGATCAATCTTGGCAAAATGAGCATTACAGCGCAATAAAAGAAGCAAACAATATGTTCCCAACATGCCAGGGTAAAATTTTAGCTCAGTGCCTTGATACGCTAAGTAATGAGTCGGTTTGTAAATCAATCATCGATGGGCGATTTTATGGTGTTAAGAGCCCACGGGTCGATAATACCGCTTGTAAATTGACTTATCCGGTCAATTAGGATGTACGAGATCCCGTATTACGCAGCGCTGCATAACGCTAGATCTCTCGCAATAACTCCAAATTTCCTGCACCCAAAAACGCTCATCTTAATTTGTAGGGATTCTTTATTTCAAACAAAGAATCAGTTACCCTAAATTAAATAGCTAGACCGTGAAAAACAAACACTAACCTAGCAATCCATTACTCCATCAACAAAAATTTAATCAAAAAATAACAGGGAGTTTGTCATGACCAAGTTTAAACTAAGTCCAGTAGCTTTTGGCTCCGCACTGGGTGTTGTGTGGGGTACATCTGTGCTTTGCATGGCACTATTTGCAAACATGTTTATGAATGGCAAGCCCATTGGAGCCGCGATCGGGCAAATGTATGTAGCATATACACCATCGGTGCTAAATAGCTTCATCGCAGCGTCCGCAGGTCTAGTTGGCGCATTTATTGCCGGCTATATTATTGCTTGGTTATATAATACATTCCTTGATTGGCCATTTTTTTGAGTGGGTATATATGACTAAACGGAAAGCTCAATTTTTTTATGGCTATAAAAAGCGCCGGCAAAGACAATACAATAAGCAACAGCTGCTAGTACGCAATAAAGACTAAACACGCTGTTGCTGTGTGTTGCATATAAAACATTAGCCAACTCTATGCCTCCTGCTTGGATGCACATGGAAATCATACTCATTAACGCCGAAGCCGTTCCTTTGCTCACATCAGTAGAAAAAAGAATAAATCGACTCCATGGTGCAGCAACGATCCCTGCGCCAAAAAAGTAAGCAATAAGTCCTGGTATCATCCACACAAAATGCTGTCCTCCCAAAAACGGCAGAAGGTAAAGAATAAATAAACCGATCACAGCAATATAGGAACCCACCAAGATCAAACTATTTACGGTACTTGAATGCGTCATGCGATGTAAGCAAATATTGCCCAAAATGTAGGCGCCAAACACCGGTAACTGCCATAGGCCATATTCAATTATTGTAAAATGAGCACCTTTTACTATCATAATGGGCGACAATCCAATCCACGCCATACAGGGTAAATAAATAATGCCTAAGGCCATTGAGCCTAAGATAAACGATCGATTCAAAAATAATTTTTTATAATTTGCAACAATAATGCGTGGTGATAAGGACACACGTAAAATTTGCTCACCATCCCGTTTTGTTTGACCAACGGGTTCGGGCATAAAGCGCCATAAACCCCAAAGCGCTACCAAAGCCAACGCGCCAATCACTACAAAAATGAATCGCCAGCTGAAATAATAGATAAAAACAGCACCCAAAAGTGGGCCTAGCAATGGTGCTGATATTGATACATTCGCCATAATTGCAATTAAACGTATCGCATCCATTTCAGCAAAAATTTCTTGTAACGTGGCATAACCAATCACGCAAATAAAACATAATCCCATGCCTTGAAAAAAGCGAGCTACCAAAAATTGGTCAATTGTAGCGGTGCAAGCAATTAGAATCGTCAATACAAAAAAGAAAAGCGCGCCAAACAACATCACCGGTCGACGCCCAAAACGGTCAGACAATGGCCCTAAAAATAATTGCAAACTCGCACCGCCCAATACATAGGCGGTCAATGACGTAGCAACTGCCGATTCAGGCGCATGAAATGAAGCCACAACGTCAATCATGCCAGGCATTATCATGTCGTTGGCTATATAGGTAAGAAACTCATAAAGAACTAAAAAAATAGCATATACAAACGCTTGCTTGCGGGATATATTAATTAATAGTCGAGCCATAAATAGTCCCTGAAACACGATTGTAAAGTGGCTAATTTTTAATCCATTCATTATATATAAAAAATCCATTCAATTCATACTAACCACTTTAATTTCTGTAGGAAAGATACATTGGGTGCTCTCTTTATACGCATAGATATTTTTTTATAATATTATTGATCAATAATAACTCCACATGGAACATTCATAAA
>CAMBDN010000169.1 GCA_945865355.1 Legionella genomosp. 1 | reverse complement strand
CGATGCGCTCCTTTGTGAAGACCCATAATCAATCGGTGGCAGAAATTTCCGCAGTAAAACGCCAACACACCTTAGCCAGCGATACCAGTGATATTTATTTCTACAATATTCCGACGATGAAAGCTGATTTTATGGCAAATAATGGTGCTGTATTGGACATGCGCGACTTAGGCGCGCCACTGTTACAAGAATACGATCAATACAATATGTAGATCAAAATAATGAAACCTGTAATACGCTTTGTTGTAAGTACGTATTGAAAAGTTACCCATAAATACGTCATCCTGAACGTAGTGAAGGATCTCCGAATCTGGCACAATGCCAACGTTGGGAGATCCCTCGCGCACTCGGGATGACGTTGTAAGGACTTATTGCGGGCTCTCTCTAAACTTTAAAATTATCTTTTACACAAGCAATAATAGCCCCTACATCACTATCCAAAGGCAGAACATGGGCTGATTCCGATAGCAAATGGATGTGGCAGTTGGGTAAATTCATAAAGTAGGTCGATACCAGGCTTGAGTTAACGACGTCATCAAATTGTCCCAAAAAAAGATCAGTGGGACATTTCGGGGGGACGAACTTGAATTCATTGATCAGCGCTAATATTTCAATGATTGCACTCATGGGTAGTTGTCGGTAAGCGAGCTCACTGTGCAGTCGAGAGCGTAAATTACCTGCGCGATTACGTAGGGTTTTAAAACCAAGCTGGCGCAAGATGCGTGCCGTTGTTAAAGCCAGTGTGATGTTGAATTGCAAAGCAAGGGCAGGGGCGAGCAAATAGAGGTGATGCAGCTCAAAACGTTGGCTCAAATGACAGGCCAGCAAGCCGCCCAGAGAAAGTCCGAGTACATCGACTTGCTGATAGTCTTTGATCAGCATCGCACAGGCGTTTTCAGCGGCAGTTAGCCACTCATTCCCTTTAACCGAAGTAAATGCAGCAATACTTTCGCCATGGCCTGGTAACGTAGGACAAACGATGGCATCGTAGGCAGGAAATGCGGGCAGCAGCTCACGATAGACCGCGGGTGATGAAGAAAAACCGTGTAACAGCAATAATGCACTGTCTTTTTTTTGACCACGCAGGTCAATCGGCGCTAAAACATCCGCTTGCTGCAATGTTTGTAGGGGTTTGCCACGCCACATGTAGCGAAAATCATCGATATTGATCGGCATTGTATAGCCATCCTTGTTAAAATTTGTAAATAAAAACCATTTTGACTAAATATATTGCAAAAAATGTGTAAAAAACATGCTACTCATTGGCTGATCGATCAACGTTTCACGTATGATGAACCTATGTATTTAGAAAAGGTCCACCGTACACGGGCCAATACCGTTATGGCGTACTTATGAACTGTCGTCAATTATTTTCGCCAAATGGTTGTTGAGCGACTATAATTACAATAATACAGCTTATCGTGAAGAGAGGGTAATCAAATGCAAGACGGTGGAGAAGTTACTCGAGATGATGGGCAGCCAACAACTGGGCCAACAGCAGAGCCAACAGCAGGGCCAACAGCAGGGCCAACAGCAGGGCCAACAACTGGGCCAACAACTGGGCCAGGTAAGGGCCCCGTGTCCGCGGCATTGCCTGCTAGTGGGAAAAAACCTGCTCCAAAAAAGGGTGAGGAAAAAAAAGGCGATGACAAGAAGAAGCAGGACTTTAAAGCGGCAGAGGTAGCAAACAGCGGAGACAATTGGGCCAACAAAATGCAGGGTCTTATTTATGATCATATCTTGGGAGATGGCGGCATTATAGCTGGGATGGGTGCTCTCAAAGATGCGATCAAAAATAAGATGGATGAGAATAAGGATCAGCAGGCCAAGGGGCCACCGGATAAAGCTCAAGCACCAGGTAAAGATCAAGTCGTTGTTAAAACACAGGCTGCTTCAGCGAGTCCACCACCGCCTGCAAATAACGCGGGCGGCAGTGCGACGCCAGTTGGGAATTCTGCTGCTCCAGCGAGTGCACAAACTCCTGCAGCCAATCCGAGCGAGGGTGCGGATGGGGATCATGTTGATACAGCGAGTCCACCTCCTGCAGATAACGTGGGCAACGGTGTGACAGCAGATGACGATGCTACTGCTTCAGCGAGTGTACATTCTAGCCCCGCTGAGACGGAAGATGAAGACGAGTTAGAGGTCAATGAGGATGCAACTGCAGGAGGACCACAAATGAGTATACCAGCATCGTCACCAGAGACACCGGATCCGATGATGCAAATGGTAGCTTCGAGTTCTGAATTAGATAATGCTGTAGTCCCTCAAAACAGTACATCTGCACCTACTCCCTCTACACCTACCGTAGAACCAGATGTAGACCCAAGCGATACTCCAAGTTTTAGTGCGTAAGACTATTAATTGAAAATCTATTAAGGGGGATTTGCACAATGGCGGTGAATGATGGTGACAAACTTATCCTTGACGAGCGTGTGGCGAAGTTTAGTTTTCGAGAAGATGAAGATACTGCTATATTCTTTGTAAATTCAGAGACGGGTCGGCTGATGGTCTCTGAATTTGTGGGGGAGATGGTAAAGGAAATAGAAGAAAGAGAAGCAATGGCTATGTTCCTTGCTCTGGAAGAGCAGCGTAAAGCGGGGATTGACTTTGATGCAGATAGATTTGCTGAAGAGAAAGAAAAGTGGCGGCGTTGGCAAGAAGATGGTGCGTTTGACCCAGTCGCTGCATTAGAAAAGAAAGAAAAAGCGGACGCTGCTACTGCTGCCGATGCACGACAACCACCACCCCGCGTAGCAGATACTCGTGTTCCACAGCAAGCGTTGCAACGTGCCCAGGAAGAACATTCAAAAGCATGCAAACGTTATGATCATTATGATGAAAATATCAAGACCGTGGATCGGTTCATAGAAACCTTGGATCCTAAAAATAAACCGCAAACCCTGAAAGCACTGCAAGGGAGAATTGATGCCCTAGAAATACCGATGAACGCGGAGGCTGATGTTATTAAGAAGTTAGTCGACCAAGAAAAATATGATGAGGCTCGATTAAAGATCGACCAGATGAATGCTAAAAATTTGCAGATTGGTACATTAAAAGACATGATGGCGGTGGTTAATGGTCAAAAAGAAATGTACAACAAGCAAGGCGAGAAAGTTGGCTTGTTTAAGGACGCGGATTTTATTGTCCCTAGCGATAAACAGTTGATCAAAGAAGGCGAGAAATTTTATCTCTTAGGCAAGGATGAGCCGTTAACCGATGCAAACCGCAACGCTGCTGAACAAGCATTCTTGCGTGCAGAGCCCGAGCTATCGAGTGTTAAAAATTTAATTGCAGCGAATCGCAGTAAGGAGATGGGGTCATTGGGTGCTGAAGTAGCGCGTTTGCAAGAAGAAATAACCAAGTTACAAGCGGCTAGAGTACACGCTACTGCAGCGGCACCCAGTCCGCAAAGGCTACAGCCGCTGCCTGATCACTCGCATCCATTGGCGATATTACATGCTAAAGAAGTTGAAATCGAAGAACATCAACATCTTTCTTCCCCACCTTGAGGCACACGTTCACCGCTGTCGCTTGCAACAGCGGTGAACGTGAATGCTTTAACCTTCCATTAACTTATGGGGCATGCTTTCTATTCTCCCGGCTTGGGTGACTAGAACATAATTCAATTTGCGCTGAAGTTCGGTAATGGTGTCCGCACCAGCGTAAGTTAGTCCAGAGCGTAATCCACCGATAATATCGGCAATAATACCATCTTGATGATCACGATAAGGGACTTCAGTGGATACACCTTCTGCTGTTTTCCATTCATGCATTTGACCCAGGAAGTCTTCTTGGGCCTCGCGGGATGCCATGCCACGATATCGTTTAACTTTGCTGCCATCATCTTTGGTCAATACCGTACCTGGTGTAGGAGCCGTTCCTGCTAACATGCCACCAATCATCACGAAATCAGCGCCAAAAGCCAGTGCTTTGACAATGTCACCGGATGTACGGATACCGCCGTCGGCAACAATGGATCGATCGGTGCGCGCGCAGTCTTGAATACACGTGAGCATAGGAACACCAAAACCTGTTTTGATGCGGGTACTACAGACGGAGCCCCCGCCGATGCCGGCTTTAATGATGTCAGCACCACAAGAAGCAAGGTAATCAGCCCCAGCATAGGTTGCAACGTTGCCGGCCATGATGCAACGACTCCCTAGCAGTTGGCGGAGATTCTTCAGGGTTTTCCCTACGTATTTGGCATGAGCATGAGCAACGTCTACGCAAAAGAAATCAGCACCGGCGTCACGCAGAGCTTCAGCGCGCGTTAGTTCTTCTGCCGTGCAGCCCACAGAAACGAACACCTGGCCTTTGCAGGCTTTGAATTCGCGAATGTTATCTTCAACACTTAAAAAACGGTGCAAGGCGCCAATTCCACCCTTACTGTGCATGAAATTAGCCATTTTACTTTCAGTGATGGTATCCATATTGGAGCTTATCACGGGCAGTTCCAGGCTTAGCAAACCTTGACGATCAGTGATGCCAATGTTCACTACCCGTCTGGATTCATGATGGTTATAGGAGGGGATGAGAAGTACATCATCAAAGGTGATCGCTTGTATGGACATTATTTATCCTATTTAAAAAGAGTCGTACTATAAATGCTCAGCGGCATAATATGCAAGTCTTGATCGCTCTCCGCGTGTTAAAGTCATGTGCGCGCTATGCTCCCAATGCTTAAATCGATCAACGGCAAACGTTAAGCCTGAGGTCGTTTCACTTAAATAAGGCGTATCAATTTGTTTGATGTCGCCCAAACAAATAATTTTACTGCCGGGACCCGCTCGGGTGACCAACGTTTTTATTTGTTTTGAAGTTAAGTTCTGTGCCTCATCAATGATAATAAAGCGATTCAAGAAGGTACGCCCACGCATGAAATTTAACGAACGGATTTTAATTTTATTTTGTAACAAATCTTGTGTGGCACCACGACCAAAGCTTCCGCCCTCTTGCGCACCATGCAACACTTCAAGATTGTCCATCAATGCACCCATCCAGGGGGTCATTTTTTCTTCTTCGGTGCCCGGTAGAAAGCCGATATCTTCACCAACAGGGATGGTAACACGGGTCATAATAATTTCAGTGTAACGATTTTGGTCTAAAACTTGGGTGAGTCCGGCAGCGATGGTTAGCAAAGTTTTACCGGTGCCCGCAGAACCTTGTAGCGTAACAAAATCAATTTCTGGATCCAGCAATAAATTTAACGCAAAATTCTGTTCACGGTTACGTGCATTGATTCCCCACACCGCGTGTTTATTTTGCGTGAAGTCACGCACCATTTCAACAACCGCACTACTGGGTTCAATTTTTCTGACCAATGCTTGGAATTGATTATCATGGGTAGTGAGGCAGTCATTGGGGTTCCATTGGCTGGTTAAGGGCCCCGTGATACGGTAAAAGGTATGACTGCTTTCTTGCCAGGCCTCCATGTTTTTAGCATGCGTATCCCAGAAGTTATTTTCAAGCATATGTATACCACTATGCAACAAATTGACATCGTCTAATACCTGGTCATTGTAGTAATCTTCAGCCGGTATTCCGAGAATGCTGGCTTTGATTCTGAGGTTAATGTCCTTAGAGACGATAACGATTTGACGTTCGGGGTATTTTTTCTGTAAACCAAGTGCTGTGGATAATAAGGTGTTATCAACTTTGTGACCGGGAAGAGAAATCGGTCGCA
>CAMBDN010000168.1 GCA_945865355.1 Legionella genomosp. 1 | reverse complement strand
GTTTGAGCACTGATGAAGGTATTTATTTTTTGCTCGTAGTTGATAAGGGCATGCTCTGCGGTTCGATGCGCCTCATATTTTTTGAGCCGCTCATTAATACCATCAAGTACTCCCTGTAGTCGTGTAACACCAGGGCCAGTTAACATGCTCATTGCTTCCGGATCTGTTGTTGTTATTCCTAAAAATTCTTTCCAGACTTTGCCTAAGGCGTAGGTCTTTTCATCCGTAATTTGGAGAGTTCCTGTGCCTGGTTGTATGTAACGGAACCACTTTTCTAGTGATGAGTAATTTGTTACTAAATGGTAGGTAGAAGAAAATGCTCTTGTTGCTGCTAGGAGTGTTTCGGTAATGTTCCATATAGCTTGTAAAGAATTCTCAGAATAAGACGGGTAATGATGGGGTTGATTCAGCCACTGATCGCTAATCGTGTAGTTTTTTCCGCCAATGTCTATTATGTATCTTTTTAGATCATTGGCTGCTCTAGTGAATTGAACATACTTGGCCATTTAATGATGCTCTCTCTTTATTTTAATTAGAAAGAAAACGATTATGTTTTCACTCGATAAATTAGCTAATCATGTAATAGTGTTCAAAAATGATTCTAACTCATTGAGTGTAATTAAATTTGCTTCATTGAGGTGACGTGCTTTGTACTCTATTAGCCCTTGTACCAGATTACGTTCACTAACGACCAAACGATGAGGAATGCCAATTAAGTCGTTGTCCGCAAATAATACCCCAGCACGTTCGTTGCGGTCATCTAACAATACGTCTATGCCAATCGCTAGGCATTGCTGATAGATTTCTTCTGCAGCATCTTTTACTGTAGTTGAGCGGTGGCCATTGATAGGAACAATTACCAATTGAAACGGCGCAATGTTATCTGGCCAGATGATACCGTTGTTATCATGATGTTGCTCTATTGCCGCTGCTACAACTCGTGTAATACCTAATCCATAACAACCCATCATCATGGTTTGTAGTTGGCCTTCTTCATTAATCACGGCGGCGTTCATCGCGCGAGCATATTTGTCGCCTAGTTGAAAGATATGTCCAACCTCAATGCCGCGGCACGAATGCAGTTTTCCTTGACCGTCTGGGCTTAGATCGCCTTCTTTAACTCGACGCAAATCATAGGCTTCATCATGATGCGCATCACGCTCCCAAGCAGCATTGATATAATGTTGACCTTGCTGATTGGCGCCACAAACAAAAGACGATAGGGCGAGTGCATGATGATCGGCAATAACTGGGATATTAAGTTGAATGGGTCCAAGAGATCCTACGGGTGCATCTATCGTTTTAAGAATAAGGGCATCGCTGGCAAATTGAAGCGGTGATTTAACCAATGGGTGCTTGGCGGCCTTCACTTCATTTAACTCATCGTCTCCTTTCAGTACCAGTGCTACCAATGGTTGTTCGGTTCCTTCAACAATCAATGTTTTAATCGTTTGTTCAGTACCTATTTGTAAAAATTCCGCTACCTCTGCAATCGTTTTTTGTGTTGGCGTTGCAACTTTTTTCATTGTTTCTTGTGGGCAGGTACTGGCTTTACTTGGGATTTGACTGGTTGCTTGCTCCACATTGGCAGCATAACTTCCTTTATCACTGTAAAAAATCAAATCTTCACCAGAATCTGCCAACACTTGAAACTCGTGAGAAATGGCACCACCGATAGCGCCTGTGTCTGCTTCTACTGCACGATATTTAAGCCCGAGTCGATCAAAAATATGACAATAGGTTTGGTACATGGTGTCATACGTACGTTGTAAACAATCCTCACTCAAGTGGAAGGAATAGGCGTCTTTCATAATGAATTCACGTGCACGCATCACTCCAAATCGAGGCCTGATTTCATCACGAAATTTGGTTTGAATTTGATAAAGATTAGCAGGGAGTTGTTTGTAAGATTGTAATTCGTTACGCATGAGATCAGTAATAACTTCTTCATGAGTGGGGCCAAAACAATACTCACGGCCATTGCTATCTTGCATCGTCAGTAATTGTCCACCAAAAGTTTCCCAGCGGCCTGTTTCTTGCCATAATTCAGCGGGTTGCACAGCTGGCATTAATATTTCCATTGCACCGGAGCGGTTCATTTCTTCACGAACAATTTGTTCTACTTTTCGCAATATTTTTAAGCCCAGAGGTAACCAGGTATATAGCCCTGAACCCAGTTTGCGAATCATACCGGCTCTAAGCATTAATTGGTGGGAAACAATCTCTGCATCAGTCGGTGTTTCCTTTAGAGTTGCTAATAACCATTGTGATGCTCGCATATTTACTTGACCCCTGATTCAATGATTTGCTGTATTTTTTCGGACAGTTTACCTATTTTTTTATTTCCAAATTGACTGATCAGGGGTGAGAAATCTTTAAAATTAACCTCGCCTGTATTCACATCATAATTAGCTCCAACCAGACCCACTTCATCGTCATCTGTCATTTGGCGTAATATGTCACTTTCTTGGTAAATATGCTGTAACGTATTGGCAATATTGAGTTCCGTGATATTGTGTACAAATTCAATGTTGTTACCACGTCGATTGCTCGTTGTTGCTGTTTCTGCATCGATTGACGGTTTTATTTTGGCAAGCAATTGAGTAATATGACCTTTTTCAACACCATCGCAAGCAGCCTGAATGGCACCGCATCGTGTATGCCCTAAAACCACAATCAATTTTGCACCGATAACATTGCAAGCGTACTCAATGCTGGCTAGCACATCGTCATTAACGACGTTACCGGCGACGCGAATACAAAAAAGATCACCAAAGCTCATGTCAAAAATAGTTTCAACAGGAACCCTTGAGTCAATACAACCCAATACCACAGCAATAGGATGTTGAGTTGTTGCAGTGTGTTTGATATCAATTTTAAAACTGCGGTGAATGCTGGTGTCCTTTAAAAACCGTTGATTACCTTCTTTTAATATATTCAATGCTTCATGGGGTAGCAGCGATATTTGCACGTCAAAGGTGGTGACATTGATAAAGTCAATGTAGTTATGAATGTTGTAAGTTTCTTTGAAGCCAATCAAATTGAGAGAGATTTGTTTGTGTGGCGCCTGCTCTTGTTGATATTCCTTGATGAATTCTACAATTTCCTTGTCTATATAATCTGAATAACGAGCATCAATAATTAACTGCGAATTTTTTGGAATGGATTCTAGTTCAGCGACTAACGATGCTTTATTTAAAAAGGACGTTTGTTGCGGAAGAACCAAGCGATTAGTGACTCCATTTGGGTAAATTTCTTTAATGATATCCAGGCGAACTTGGCTGTTGGATTTTAAAATAAAGAACAAGCTGACTAACAGACCAATGAGAATACCTGCAAGTAGATCGATGGCAACAATGCCAATGATCGTTGCAATAAAGGGGATGAACCGGTCTGCTCCTTGGCGAAAAATATTAAAATAAATTGTCGGCTTGGTTAACTTATAACCGGTATAGATCAAGATAGCGGCTAGTGAAGAAAGCGGAATTTTATTTAATGTTTGTGGGATGAGAATGACTGCAAATAATATAAAAACGCCGTGTAGTATTGCTGCAAATTTAGTCTTTGACCCTGTTTGGATGTTAACCGATGTGCGTACGATAACGGAGGTAATGGGGATCCCGCCAATCAGCCCTGACACCATGTTACCAAATCCTTGAGCGACTAACTCTCTATCCTTTGAGCAAGATCGTCTTGTTTTATCAAGTTTTTCCCCTGCCTTGATATTAAGTAGCGTTTCTAGTGATGCAACGATTGCAAGCAAAACGGCATAGAAATATACCTTAGGATTTGATATAGCTGACCAAGTTGGGCCCTGTAGCTGTGTAAAAAAATCGCCGATACCATCGTGTTTGGGTAGATTCACCAGTTGGGGGCTATTTTGTTCTAAGGGGGAGCTTGAAAATATAAATAATTCATTGAGTAATATGCCAAGTATCACGACAACAATTGGTCCTGGTATTATTTTTAGAAATTTGATGGAGGTTTTGTCAAAATACACCAATACCGCAAATGAAATAAGCGATATGATCGTGGCACCACTGTTAATATGGTCTGATAAAGCAAATAGGGGCTTGTAACTGAGGCCTTCATCCATATCCAATAGATGCATTTTTAATTCGGCAAGATCAGCTGATAAGGTAAAGGCCAGGGGTAATTGCTTGAAAATAAGCAAAATGCCGATAGCGCAAAGTAGGCCTTGTACTACATTGGAGGGAACGTAGTCAGCAATAAACCCAGCACGCAGACTCCCTACAATAATTTGCAATATTCCAGCAAACATCAGGGACAGTAGGAAAACATTAAAATCACCGAGTTGACTGATTGCTCCAAGCACCACAGCGGCCATACCCGCTGCAGGTCCGCTCACACTGACGGGAGAACCACTTAAGATCCCGACGATGATTCCACCAATAATGCCGCTAAGGATCCCTGAGAAAAGTGGCGCTCCAGAAGCTAGCGCTGTCCCCAGACACAAAGGGATAGCAACTAAGAAAACGACAATCGCTCCAATAAAATCAAACTTAAGGCTGCGGCTTTTATAAACACGCAGTTTACGAAAATTGGTGATCAACAATTCAGTCATCATTATTAGGGTCTGCTGGTTTACATAAGGGTGATGTTATACTAAGAGCTAATAATTTCAAAATAAAAAATAGTAGTCACTCTGATTTATGAATGATCATATTGTCGCGTCGTGAGCGTAAAGTTCTTCGAAAAATGTTCACATAACCATCTAGGCCGTAGGTACAGGGTGAGAGTATGAGTGATTTGAATATGAACAATTATGTGATAAAATATAATATATGATCTTTATTTCGACGTCCTGCGGTTTGTCCGCAGGATCCAGAAATCGAGTAAGATTTCTGGATTGCACATAAAGCGCGTGAAGTTGACATTGGGATAAATAATGCTCACTCATGATATGGCCCTGGCCGCAGGTACCAATTTAAGATTTTTGCGATATAACTGAAAATGTCGCTCCTTAGCGTCATCGTAATATTGGGGGAATCAAATAATCAATGATTAACGAAGTCCTAAATAAAAAAGAGATTTACATTGTTTTTTATGCTATTTTTTTAATCGATTTTACTTTTAAATGGATTTAATCATGACACATTCTCCTCAGTTAGATTTTGCCTTGGATAATTTTATTATGCCATTTATTGTGGGTGCTATAAGAGGTGTTGCTTCTATAAAGGTTGAAGATATGGCCGACACCTTAACTGATCGACCTGAACCCGCGCATTTTACCCCTGAAGAAATCCAATGGATGAAGAACACGCCGGTCACCCAAATATCTATGAGTGAAACTTACACAGTGAACTCTCTTCATTTTTTTGATCTATTGGCAGATGGAAAATCCAGGTTACGTATTTCAGCTAGATCCACTGGCAATGGTGAGTTCAGAGGAGGCATCGTACAAAATGTTATTCATTCAGCAAAAGATCAGGGTGATGGAAATTTAACGCTGTATGACGCATTTCAATCACACATTAGTCAAGTTGCTCATAATGCTACTTTCATTTATGCAACAAACCCTGCTATTAACGAGTATTTAGCGGCTCTTGGTTTTGACTCTAAGAATATTGTTTATAAAAATTTGAAACAAGAATACCAGAAGCGGGTCGGATTTTTTGGACAATCTGTTTATGAATCCTTGGACCATTTAGATGCGCTGTGTGAAGGGAATGGGTTAAATCAAGCGGCACTTGACCACCTGCAAATTAAGCTTAAAGAGGTCTTTGATGCTCATCCCTTTCCCAAAGATTTGATTGACTTTATGGAAGCATTTAGATCTTTTGAAAAACAATTGAACATTATACAA
>CAMBDN010000167.1 GCA_945865355.1 Legionella genomosp. 1 | reverse complement strand
AATGGAAGAAGACAACCCTTATCTGGGCTGGCGAGGTATTCGGGTAACACTTGATCACCCGGAGGTATTTTTGTTACAGGTGCGTGCGATGATGCGTGCCAATGAAGAGTTAAATAATCTGCGGATCATGTTACCCATGATCACCTCATTAAGTGAGGTTGATGAAGCCGCTTTTTTGATCGACAAGGCCTATGCTGAATTATTGGAAGAAGGATGCCGGATCGAAAAACCACAATTGGGAGTGATGATTGAAGTACCTGCGGCAGTTTTCATGGCGCGTGAGCTCGCAAAGCGCGTTGATTTTCTTTCTGTAGGGAGCAATGACTTGACGCAATATCTCCTAGCAGTAGACCGCAATAACGCACGCGTCGCCGAGCTTTATGATGCGCTTCACCCAGCAATGCTGCGAACACTGTTAAAAATAGTTGAAGGAGGGCATGCCGGAGGGGTAGAAGTCAGTATTTGCGGAGAAATGGCAAGCGACCCCTTGGCCGTTATTTTATTACTGGCGATGGGGTTTGACACGCTCAGCATGAATTCAACGAGTTTACCCAGGATAAAATGGGTGATTCGTAATTTCTCCATCGCGAACGCCCGTAAAATTCTAGCTGATGTGCTTGAGTTTGAACACCCATCTGAAACACGGGTTTATTTACAAAAAGCCTTAGAGGATGAAGGATTGGGTAGTTTAATACGGGCGGGGAGATCTTAAGGAAGAGCCATTGGAGCCAGATATAGTTATCAAAACATAGATACTAAGGTTTTATTATTCGCTAAAATTAGGGCTTATCCGATCTGAATGACACTAAGTTAAGACCTTTACATTTCCTAGGAACGGTTCCGAGGGAAGTAGATAAGACCTTAAGTAAGTGCACGTCAGGTCAGACCTTTTTAAAAGGGTATACATAGAAATGCTAACGTTCCCCCACATTAATCCTGTCGCTTTTTCATTAGGCCCGATCCATGTCCATTGGTATGGCTTAATGTATCTACTAGGATTTGCAAGCGCCTGGCTCTTAGCGCAATGGCGAGTAAAACGCTATCGGCTTGATTGGACCTCCGAGCAAATTGGCGATTTAATCTTCTATGCGGCAGTTGGTGTTATTATTGGTGGTCGACTAGGATATATGCTGTTTTACAATCTGGCACACACGGTTAACGCCCCCCTGAGCATATTTAAATTATGGGAAGGCGGCATGTCGTTTCATGGGGGTCTTATCGGCGTGGTGCTAGCGCTATTGTACTTTACTCATAAAGTAAAAAAACCATTTTGGCAAGTTGCTGATTTTATTGCGCCCCTTGTACCGCTTGGGCTTGCTGCAGGACGTGCTGGCAATTTTATCAATGGCGAATTATGGGGAAGGGTAACCGATGTGCCCTGGGGCATGGTTTTCCCGAGTGTTGATATGAGCCCTCGGCACCCCTCGCAACTGTATGAATTTGGATTAGAAGGCATCGTCCTGTTCATCGTTCTTTGGTGGTATGCTGCAAAACCACGACCGGCAGGTTGTGTGTCTGCTGTTTTTTTAATGGGCTATGCTATCTCTCGGTTGATCGTCGAATGCTTCCGAGAACCCGACTTACAGCTAGGGTTTATCGCTTTTGATTGGTTAACAATGGGGCAATTATTATCAATTCCAATGCTGATTGCTGGATTAATATTATGGTGGATCAAACGAAATGAAAACATATCTACAACTCATTGAGCACATTTTACAGCATGGTGTTGAAAAGAAAGACCGTACCGGAACAGGAACACTATCCGTTTTTGCCCATCAAATGCGCTTTAATCTGGCCGATGGCTTTCCAATGGTTACCACCAAAAAATTGCACATGAAGAGCATTGTTCATGAATTGTTATGGTTTCTGAATGGTGATACCAATATCGCCTACTTACGTGATAATGGTGTAACCATTTGGGACGAATGGGCAGACAAGGAAGGAGAGCTAGGGCCTGTTTATGGGAAGCAATGGCGCAGCTGGCCAACGCAGGATGGTCGAACCATTGATCAATTCGCGGAGGTCTTGCAACAAATTAAAACCAATCCTGATTCTCGTAGGCTTTTGGTCAGTGCCTGGAACGTTGGTGAACTCGACAAAATGGCACTAGCCCCCTGCCACGCATTATTTCAGTTCTATGTTGCCAACAACCGCCTATCTTGCCAATTATACCAGCGTTCCGCCGACGTTTTTTTAGGCGTGCCCTTTAATATTGCTTCCTACGCGCTATTAACGCACATGGTGGCACAACAATGCGATCTTGACGTTGGCGAATTCATTTGGACCGGCGGTGATTGCCATTTGTACCTCAACCATTTAGAACAAGCCAAGCTCCAATTGCAACGACAACCACTGCCCTTGCCGCATCTATTGATTAAGCATAAACCCGCCTCACTATTTGATTATCACTTTGAAGATTTTGAATTTATTAATTACCAATCGCACCCAGCGATTAAGGCACCGATTGCTATTTAGGGTGCTTGCCCCGATAATCCTTAAAACCGATGGCATTGTGTGCGCAATCACTTCTTTTTTGAAGGAGAAATCATTGTACCATTGGATTTTGCCACCTTACTGATTCGATACTTGCCGTGGATTAAAAATATTCTATACAGCCCATTTATTTCACCGTTTTAGCGGTACGATGAGCCACATGATGATATAAACGAGTACAGCTGAGCCACCCAATAGTAGAAATAGAAGAAAAATTAATCGTACCCAAGTGGAATCAAACCCAAAATAGTCTGCCAATCCTCCGCACACACCCGCAATCATTTTGTCTTTACGCGAACGATACAGTTTTTTGTGTGGTTTTGTTCGTTTCATCATAAATGCTCCGTCTAACATCAGGTTATAAAGTTTATCATTTCTGGCGCCTACAGCGAGTCATTTTTATCAACCATTGAATAAAATGCCTGCATGTTAAAACAATCGTGTGAGTTGAATTAAAACACATTGATCCATATAATTTCATACTATATTTTTATCACAAGGATTATTATGCCTAGTCGATTTCGAATGGTTAGAAACGCTTTAGGGGCTGCAGCGAACGCTTTTTTTGATGATTTATTTGAAGAAAGTGACGTTCATAAAGCAGCGCAGCAATTGCTGACAAATGTGAAGCAAGTTTACAATTATAATTTCAGGAGCAATCCGCCAAGAATAACCGATGATCCTAAGTTAAAACATGCTGCGGAAGGTTTTATTAGGGATTTAACAGCAGTCCTTGCAAACGATAGTCGGGATGCGTTCAGGCAGAGCCGCAATGCACAATTTAATTTAGCCCTTCTTGTACAAAATATTATTCATGATTATCAGCCTCGACTAGAATCGGCGTCTGGTTTTTTCAATCAGCTGCTCGCTCATATTAACAATTTTATTGAAAAAATCGCCAACATAAAGGACGCGCTTGGTGAAACTAGAAAAACTGTGTTTTCAAATACCGATGACTTTGCTGATAAAAAACGGGCATTTACGACACTAAAAACCGAACTTGAAGTCGACGAAGAGCCTGAATCAAGTTTTACACCTTAGGCAACGTTACATTTTGCACACAAAAATTTTTTGGTAGAAAATTGATTTTCTTGCTTCCAATGCCTATATTTTAGTTATCTGAAGTTTTCGGTCAACGGAAATTGTAATGCCTAAAAAAAGCAAATTAGCAGAGGGCCTGAAGAAAAGTGGGTTTGCTGATACCCTTTTTAGAACCCAGTACACAGTGATCGAAACGTTAAAGGACGTAGTCAGAGCAATTGATAAACGATTTAAACAACGAAAACCTTGAAATTCCTGAGGCGTCAAGACTCGCAGCTGAAAAATTGGGAAATGAGCTGGTACAACAGATAAATGACTGGTCTGGAAAAAGCCGCGGTAACGAGATTCTTGACTGCGTTGTTAAATGTGCTAGTTCAATTAATACCCATAGAGCTAATATTGAAGCAGCCCCAGGAGCACTTAATTGGATGTCCCGACAGCTAAATAAAGCGATATCAGCCATAAATAGTACTTTTGATATTGGCATACCGCTGTTTAAGGTTGATCGAACACACATGAGCGTGCACGCTGGTGCAAAATTTAAGGATGCTGTTAACGAAGTTAGAAACATCACTCACTCGGGAAATATTGACGAGGCGAAGATTGATGTAGATCCAAGTTTAGACCCAGAAGGACCAAGAGGGCCATAATCTAGATCAATGAACCAACGAAGTTGCCTATAATGCTACCCGAAATCTAGCTAAATTTATTTTGCACACAAGCCGCATAAAACGATATGATGAGGGATAAAATATAGTAATTATAATGGACTAAATTTTAAATGGCGGTCATTTGAAATTTAATTTACTAGACATACCCTCATTTATTATTGTGGATAGGCATCAATATGCGTCGTAGTGCCCTGTTTTTATTATTATTTTTTACCAACATTGTTATAGCATCGCCTTGGATGACAGGCCCATTGCTCGCGGCCAATGGAAAAACTATCCCCGTTGGGCATATTAATATCGAGCCCTATGCCTTTTATAGCGTTTATCCGAAAACATTTAGAAATTTTGAAACAAACCCCATTTTATCGGTCGGCCTCACCAAGTTTTTAGATATACAAGCCGCCTTCCCTTATGATTTTGATTGGAACAGAGGCAAATATACAAGCAACAACGGTGACTACGCTTTAGGTCTTGGTATACAAGTAATGCGACAAAAAGAGCATTCTTGGCTGCCTGATCTGCGTATGACTATTCAAGAGGTCTTTCCCACTGGCAAATACGAACACCTGGATCCAAAAAAATTCGGCACTGATCAAACCGGTTCAGGTTCTTATCAAACCTCCGTAGGATTTAATTTTCAAAGCGTGGCAGAACTGTACAAGCAACACTATTTGCGTACGCGATTAAATTTTATTGGTGGAACAGGTAGTAACGTCAAAGTGAATGGACTTAGTGCCTTCGGTGGTAACGAAAGGTCCAATGGGAAAGTAAAAATTGGAAATAGCTATTCTGCGGATTTAGCCTTCGAATACTCACTCACTCAGAATTGGGTTCCCGTATTTGAAATGTTATTTGTAACAAGCTCCGCAACTGGTTTTGATGGCAACCCAGGATTTACCCCTCAGGGCACCCTTGACACGCTTAGCGGTCCGGGGGGCAAGCAATTGTCACTCGCGCCAGCCATTGAATATAATTTCAGCGCGAATTTAGGCCTTATTGGTGGTGTTTGGTTCTCTGTCACTGGCCCACCCGCAGGGCAATTCACCACATATACCTTGGCTCTTAATTACTTTTTTTAAATCAGTAGCCATTCACAGTTTCAACGCTGGATCCTGTTACATCGTTTTTGCGCCCCGAATTAACTGACCGGGGCAAACTCCATTACTTAAATTGACGATTGCTAAAATACCTACTAAACATTAATAGTCTTCCTGAAAAAACGACAACTCCACACATCATCTCGAGCGAAGCGAGAGAGCTCCTGAATGCCGCTCAGCACCTATGGAGGAGATCCGTCGTTGCAAGCTCCTCTCAATGACGAATCTAGGGCGTTAGAAAAAATTTGTCGAGCATAAGTAATATAAAGTCTGAGTAGGAACAATGATTACTCACTGCCCCCTCCACGGATCCGGACAAGCGCTACTAACGCATCCGGCTCTTGCCTTAGGTGATGACGCCCATGCGTATTAAAGGATATGGATTAGAAGTTACGCATTGACAAACCCATCAAAATTCTGATAATTCGCACCAGAAAATAATAACCAGCCACCGGAAGGCCCTCTGTGATAAGAAGTATTACCCGCCCCTCAACCGCACGGTGTACATTACCCATGTATGTTGGATTTTTA
>CAMBDN010000166.1 GCA_945865355.1 Legionella genomosp. 1 | reverse complement strand
CTGAGTTATCTGCGGACATTCGGCAAGTCGATTATTTCATGCTAGGTCAATTTTATGCACAGGAGTCGCCGCGCGCAGAGCTTGTCAAGTCGAGCTCGTCTATTATTAGCGCGCTTTGTGATCTAATTGAAGGTAAATCTTCACCCTGTACACTTGCAGCACAATGGTCGTCTTACGCTTTTGATGATTTGTTGTGGATATTATATCTTATTACGGCGCAGGCGATTAACGACCAGTTGGTGGGATCTGCGGTGGAGTCGATGGGCCATGAAAAGTTAAGGCATTTTTCCCAATTGATTCAATCAGTGGATTTGTTTAATCGACTTGAGCAGATTAATGCGATTATGTGGAAAATAAACCATAATATAAATATGAACCAAACATTGGTTGTTGAGGATTTATTGTTGGGGTATTTGGCGGATGAGAGCGTCTCATCAAAGGATTAAAAATGACCACGGACGTACCATCTATTCATTGTGTTTTTAATAGTGAAGGATCGCTTTACCTAGCTTATATGCCATTCATTAAAGGAGGGGGATTGTTTGTCCGTACTAAAACGATTTATCCTTTCGGCAGTTCGGTGAATTTGTCAGTCCAATTGTTGGACGATCCAGATATCTACTTAATTGAAGGAAAAGTGGTTTGGGTGACGCCTAATGGTGCACAAGGAAATAAACCCGTGGGTATCGGGGTGCAATTTACCGGTCAAAATAGCCGAAATTTTTGCAATAAAATAGAGACCCTTCTGGCGGACATGCTAAAATCATCACAAATGACTGACACGATATAATAATGATCAACGACATACTGCCGTTTCCAATAGTTGATTCGCATTGCCACTTGCATAGCATTGATCTAAGTGAATTTGGCAATGATATGAGTCAGGTTATCAAGCAGGCGCGAGCGAATGGTGTAGAACATATGCTTTGCGTTTGTATTGAATTAAATGATATCCCTGCTTTATATGAAATTGCTGACACCTACCCTGATATCAGCATTTCGGTTGGCGTACACCCGAACACTGAAATGACAAATGAACCTGACGCATCGAGGCTTATAGAACTATCTCAACATCCTGCTTGCATTGCTATTGGTGAGACGGGCCTAGATTATTTTCGAACAGAAACTGACGAGGCAAGACAGTTGCAGCGTCAAAGGTTTCGCGAGCATATCCGGGTGGCGATGGCGACGTCCAAGCCGCTAATTATCCACACACGACAAGCTGCCGAAGATACTCTATTAGTAATGGAAGAAGAGAATGCAGCAGCAATTGGTGGCGTCATGCACTGTTTTGCTGAAAGTTGGGAGATAGCAAAGCGGGCGTTAGACTTAAATTTCTACATATCATTATCAGGTATTGTTACCTTTAAAAATGCCGTTGAGTTGCATGCACTTGCCAAAAAAATACCCAGTGATCGCTTGTTAATTGAAACCGACTCACCCTATTTGGCACCCGTTCCCTTTCGAGGAAAACAAAACCATCCTGCTCTTGTTAAATACGTGGCACAAGCGCTAAGTGAGTTGCGGCAGATAGACTATGAAACGCTAGCTTTCCAGACAACAAATAATTTTTATCGTTGTTTTAGAAGAAGCAAAACATGAAATTATTTATTGGACTCATGTCTGGCACCAGCATGGATGGGATTGACGCGGCATTGGTTGATGTAAGTACTAATACCTTGATTGCAGGCATTACGCGACCCTATAGCGATGATGTCATGCGGATTTTACAAAATGTTCTTAGCAAGGAGTATTCTCGGGTTTCCGAGTTAAGTCAGTTGAACACCCTTTTAGGTCGTGAGTTTTCGCTGGCCGTGTTTCAATTGCTAGATACAGCAAATATAAAGCCGCAAAGTGTGGTGGCCATTGGCAGCCATGGTCAGACTATTTGTCATGATGCGATGGCAAAGATCCCATATACGATGCAATTAGCGTGCGCACACACCATTGCCGAATTAACTGGCATTAAGGTTGTTGCGGATTTTAGGACACGGGATCTCATTATTGGTGGGCAAGGGGCGCCTTTTGCGCCGATTTACCATCAAGCACTGTTTGGTGAGCATGACTCGCCCTTGGTCGTAGTGAATATTGGTGGGGTTGCGAACGTAACGTATCTTGAGCCTGGTGGTCGAGTCAGTGGCTACGACGTGGGGCCTGGCAACTGTCTATTGGATAGCTGGATCAAGATGCACCTTGATCTCGATTATGATAAGGATGGCGCATGGGCTGCATCAGGGGCGGTGATTGTTCCGCTACTATCAGCATTATTGGACGATCCTTTCTTTAAGTGTTTACCACCTAAGAGTATTGGTAAAGAATATTTTTCTATCGATTGGCTCAGCAATCACTTACAACCTCACTATGCTCCTCAGGATGTGCAGGCGACCCTTTTAGCCTTAACGGCTGAAGCAATTGCTGCAGACATTAAGATCCGTCATTTGGCCCCCCAATGGGTGGCAATTTGTGGTGGTGGGGTACATAATACTGCTTTGCAAAACACATTAATAAAGCAATTACCAAATTCGCAAGTCAAGAGCACAAAAGTGCTAGGGGTTGATCCGGATTTTTTGGAGGCGATGATGTTCGCCTGGTTGGCAGATAAAGCTTTAAATCTGACGCCACTTAATTTTAGGCAAATTACTGGAGCGAAACACAAGACGGTATATGGAGCAATTTATGCGGCAGGCATTGACAAGGGAAATAAAACTGGTGTGTAATGTATTTTTTTCACAAAAGGCAACTGAATTTTGAGCGGCTATCGTTTGCCTACATCCGAACACAGTAAATTAAGCGCATACCTTATTTTTTTCCTAGCCGCTTCTTTTTACCTTTATGAATTTGTTTTACAAGTGGCACCTAGCGTTATGGCTGAGCCCATGATGCATACGTTCAAGGTGAGCGCCGAGGGGTTTGGCGTTATTTCAGCATTTTATTTCTATGCATATGCTCCTATGCAACTCCCGGCGGGATTGTTGTTTGATCGCTATGGTCCTCGTAAACTCATGACGGGCGCATTGATATTGTGTGCAATAGGTTCTTTTTTCTTTGCATCAACCGATAGCGTTGTTACCGCGTCAATGGGTCGTATGCTCATTGGTATAGGGTCTGCATTTTCTTTTATTGGCGTTTTGGTATTGGTTTCACGTTGGTTCCCGCCCCACAATTTTGCCATATTAGCGGGTGTTGCACAGTTGATGAGTTCAGTTGGGGCGATGTTTGGTGAAGTCCCTTTAGCAGCATTGATTGAGCACGTTGGTTGGCGTCAAGCGAGCTTTATTTTAGCAGGGGTTGGTTTTTTGTTGGCTTTATTGTTGTGGTGTCTTATTCGCGACTATCCTCATCAACCTACACAAACACAACCTACCCGAAGTTTTCGTGATGAGTGGCAACGCTTACTTGAAGTTTGTCATCGTTCTTATACGTGGCTTACGGGCGCATACGCTTTTTGCATATGGACTCCGATTGCGGTGTTTGCGGCTTTATGGGGCGTTCCCTATTTACAGGAAAAATATCAAGTTAGTGTGGTGGTTGCATCAGGACTATGTAGCATGATTTGGTTGGGGATTGGTGTTGGTAGTCCCTTGTTAGGTTGGATCAGTGACCGCTGCAATAGTCGCCGTTTAGCATTAGCTATCAGTTCTGTATTTGGGTTGTTGGCTACCTTGATTTTACTTTATATGCCAAATGTATCGATCAGCTGGATGTATGCAGTGCTCTTTATATTAGGTTTTGGTGCTGGCGGTCAAACGGTAAGTTTTGCTGTCGTAAAAGATAATAATCCCGCGCATTTGGTAGGAACTGCTTCTGGTTTCAATAATTTATCGGTGCTTGTGGGTGGTGCTATTTTCCAGCCTCTCGTTGGTGTGATGTTACATCACAGTACCGACGGGCGTTTGGTGAATGGTGTGCCTGTTTATACGGTTACTTGCTATCAAAAAGCATTGCTGGTGATGCCTTGTTGTTTCTTGGCTAGTTTGATTTTGGCGTTGTGGATACTCAAAGAATCTCATCCTGGTGCTAAGAAAAATGCCTAGCACTCGGGTATATTAACGGCCAAACCACCCAAAGACGTTTCCTTATAAATACTCTTCATGTCCTTGCCTGTTTGTTTCATGGTTTTAATGACTTTATCAAGGGAGATATAATGTTGCCCATCACCGATTAGTGCCATACGAGAGGCGTTGACAGCTTTCACTGAGCCCATCGCGTTACGTTCGATACAAGGAATTTGCACCAACCCCATAACCGGGTCACAGGTCATACCTAAGTGATGTTCCATGGCAATTTCAGCGGCATTTTCTATTTGTTCTATGGTGCCATCCAAGACTGCTGTTAACCCAGCCGCAGCCATTGAAGAAGCCACACCAACTTCGCCCTGACACCCAACTTCAGCTCCAGATATAGAAGCGCCTTTTTTATATAATATCCCTATCGCTGCTGCGGTAAGGAAATAAGTAAATATACTTTGCTCATCCATTTTATCGTGAGCGTCTTGGCAGTACCTGAGGATAGCAGGAATAATACCGGCAGCACCATTAGTGGGAGCGGTAACAATTCGTCCGCCAGCGGCATTTTCTTCATTAACAGCCATCGCATAAAGGTTCAGGCGGTTCATGATGTCAGAGCGCTCATAAATACTCTTTACACCTTTTTGCTCGTTAAGCTTTTGATATAAATCAGGAGCACGGCGTTTTAATTGCAAGCCGCCTGGTAGAATACCACCATGTTGGCAGCCACTATCGATGCAGTTATTCATCACTTTGGCAATATTCAGAATTCCAGAATCAATCGCATCTTTTGTACGCCATGTGAGTTCATTTGCCATCATTAATTCAGCGATGGATAATTGGTTTTCTTGACATAGTTTAAGTAATTGTTCAGCCGTATCGAAGGGGTAGGGTACGTTCTCACCGCCAGAAGTGGACTGCTCAAACTCTTCCTCGGTGGTAATGAAACCACCACCAATTGAATAGTAAACTTGGCTTAATAATTGGGTGCCTACATCATCATAGGCGGTGAAGCGCATACCGTTGCTGTGTTTGGGAAGAAGTTCTTTCTGAAAGTAAAGAAAATCATTTTCCTCGTTGAAGGAAATGTTCTTTTTATCGGCCAGCTTAAGTGTATGTGTTGCCAATATGCTTTGCATACGAGGAACCATGCTTTCTGGGATGACTGTCTCGGGGGCTTTCCCTTCTAGGCCATTTAAAATGGCTTTATCAGTACCATGCCCTTTGCCGGTTAATGCCAAAGAGCCATATAGTTCAACTTTGACTCTCTGGGTCTTAGTAAATAAATGATTCGTTTCCAATAATTGCAAAAACTCATTGGCTGCGGTCATAGGTCCAACAGTGTGTGAACTTGATGGGCCTATGCCAATGGAAAACAAATCAAATAAGCTAATGTTCATGAGGCGTTCTCTGGATTAAATTACATACACAATTAAAAATATTTTAGCACAAATACATCATAATATTGTGATTTTCGGCAGATTCTCGTCTAGGGAAGCGCGAAATGCCAGTTCATGGCCTTGGATAAACCTTCAAGCATGATTTCACCACGGATACTGTTTCCCTTTGAGTTGACACGTGGACTGAGAACCACAATACCTGCTTTTCCTGGGACAACAGCAATCGTGTAACCGGATACACCACTTTTGGCGGGCATACCGGTACGCACCATATGTGTTCCTGTTTCATCATATAAGCCACAAGTAGCCATGATGGCTAAAGTGATTTTACAGGTTTCAGTAGAAATTAATTGGTGACCACTGATGGGGTCTTTGCCTGCGTTGGCGAGCAACGTGGGTAAGAACAGCATCTGCTCGAGCATCGCTTCATA
>CAMBDN010000165.1 GCA_945865355.1 Legionella genomosp. 1 | reverse complement strand
ATTCGAAAGCAAACAACAGGCACTGATGCGGTTGATCCAAAGCACTCATCTGAAGCAGATAGAAAGAAGCGTGGCGATCAAAAGCCACGCACAAAAAAAACCAAAAAGAAAAGCACCGTGAAGATCGATCGACGGGTCGATTGCGACGTTGATAAAGATAGCTTGCCACCCGATGCAAAGTTTAAAGGGTATGTGTTAGGACTCGCGAACAGAATCGGCTCTACTCACGATATTTTGCGAATGAACTCACGCTATTTTGCGAACGGATTTTGACGAACTTTTATGAACTCACGATATTTTGCGAATGGAGCGCATTTTGAACTCACGCTATTCTGCGAATGAGCCCAGCTTGAAATTAATCAACATATAAACAATGAGAGCAAATTTAATTAAAATTCAAATAATTCCTGTGAAAACCCTCTTTTATATTTATTGATAGAATAAGCACGCTATTTTTTATATTACTGTTGGATGCGAAATCACGCATCCCCATTACCGCGTTTAATCTCCTTTGATAGCTCAACCTCTAATTCTTCTATAGTTGGCAGTATTGTTTTAATCTCTTTAGGCAGTAGCTCTGTAAGTCTGTATTCGGCAAGACCAATAGGCTTGCTCATATCTCTTAATGCATACTCTGCTAGGACACCAACTTTTGATCGACATAAAATCAAACCTATCGATGGGTTGTCACTTGGTTGACGCAGCAGATCATCAACGGCTGATAAGTAAAAATTCATCTTACCGGTATACTCGGGTTTGAATTTCCCAGATTTGAGCTCGACCACTAAAAAAGACCTAAGTTTTATGTTGTAAAACAAAAGGTCGAGATAAAAATCTTGATCCTCAACTTGCAAGTGATATTGTCGGCCTAAAAAAGCAAAGCCTTCCCCAATCTCAAGCAAAAATCGCTCAATATGGGCGACTAACGCCTTTTCCACTTCTCGTTCATGAGCATTTTTTCCCAAGCTTAAAAAATCAAATAAGTAAGGATTGCGGAGGGTTGCTTGTGCAAGATCTGAGTGAAGCGCGGGTAATGTAGCGCTAAAATTGGTAACAGCCTTACCCTCTCTACTGTACAAATTAGTCTCAATTTGCATTGACAAAATGTTGCGTGTCCAGCCATGCTCTTTAACCTTCTGGATATAAAATTCACGTTCTTTTTTGTCTGCTATTTCATACATTAACGTGATGTTATGCCCCCAAGGCAATTGGTCAACAGCCTGTTGACCAATTTCTTCAGTATTATATTCCTCTGCAAAACGCTTCATGTATTTGAGGTTTTGTGGACTAAAACCCTTCATGTCAGGAAATTCAGATCGTAAATCACGACTCAACTGATCAATAATCTTCGCACCCCACCCATGCTTGTCTTGAGAACTTAAAATTTCAGTCCCAATATGGTGATAAAGAAGAATCATTTCCCGGTTGACACTCAGCGAAGCTTTGTAGCGTGAGGTTTCCACACGTGATTTCAGGTCATTTAAAAATTGTTTGTAATTATCGTTTGTGATGTTATTTGTCATAATATTGCTTCGTTCTGTTCGTTTATGAATCCATTTAAACAATAATATTGGCGTGTTCCAGCGCCTGATGAATTTCAGCTACCCTGAGTTCGGGCAATTTTCCCAGAAACCACTGGCTTATTTCTTTTTCTGACGTGTGAAGAATTTTAGCCAATGTACTGGTTCGGTAGCCAGAACGTGCATAGCTAGATTCAAGCTGACTGCCACGTGGTTTTAAAACCTGCTCAATCACTTCTTTATTGATAGGTTTCACACCGGCAGAAAAACCAATTTCCAGCGCCCTGTTAAAATGAGAAATAATCTGTAAAGGAGTAATCATGAGTTCTGTCAAATGAGCTAATGCTTCAGGGGTGATGACCTCACCCCATTTCTTGTCTTTTGCAAGGCATTGAGTAATAGCCCACTGCAAATAATGATCTTTTTTACCAATGATCTGTTCATCAAGATCGACAACGTATGTCCTCGATCCAATTTCTTCCATTCTTGGTGAACGAATTGTATTTTTCAGCTTAGGCTGACCTGCTAGGATAATGGTTAATGTTTGCTGGCTTAATTTCGCCATCTCACATAATTTTTTCAATGAGGATAATGTGTTCCCTTGTAAATCCTGTGCTTCATCAATAAACAAAACGACCGGTTTGTTATTTTCTTCCATCAATTTAACAAGATGGCGATCCCGTGTTTCATGCGCTGTTGGCGCAGGTTTGTCCGATCTATTTACATCAATTAACAACGCAGTTAACAAAGTCTTAACGTTAACTCCTTCTCTGTCTGAGCTGTAAGAATAACTGACAATGCATTTGTCGTCTTTTTTCAGTTCGTGCATTAATTCATTAATAAATGTTGTTTTTCCAGAGCCTACAGTTCCACTGATTGCAATTAAACTCCCAAAGCTCAAGGCAAGATTTTTTATTTTTTCATGCAGTTTTTTTGTCTTGTCGGTGGCATAAAATCCTGCCTCTGATAATGGTTTTACCAGACCATATTCTTCAAATGCATCTAAAATCATTATTTTTCCTTATTGGAGACAAGCTTCAATGACATGTAATCACTTAAATGGGTAAGCAGTACATCATGCTCTAATGTTTGTTCTGTTAATGCATCAATGAACTGCCTCTGTTTTTCGGTCAAAAAGCTGAGGGGTTTTCCGAGGTGCTTTGCCAATGCTAATTTTGCTTCAAGAGATGAACTGTGTTTTTTAACATAGCCAGGCAATAAATTTACATTAACATTTAATGGGGCACGTCTGGTTTGGGTTTCATAGTCTGGTAAACGAAGGGAAATGACAGTGGATAGTTCGACTACGTTATCGGCTGCTTGTTCCTTCGCTGATTTTTTATGATGGTTGTATTCACCAAACGGTGTAGGCGCTTCAACAGGCAAAAAAGGCCCGTACTCTTGATCACGGTATTCAATATTAATGCAGGTTTTATCTAAAGACACCAAAATAATAACGTCTTCTCCCGCAAATTGAGGTAACAACTGATAATGAACATTATTTAATTGAACGGTCGCGTCACTTTTTACGGCTCGTTCAACAGGTTCACGTAAGAGGAGGCTATAATGCTCTTGCGAGCAAATACTTAGGGTTGCATGTGCTGGTAAATTTGCTTTCCAAACCTGATGACGAGTTATATTTTGTGATCGATGCTTTTTATGTCCAAGTTCAACTGCCAATTCGGCTAGACAGCTATTCGCGTGGTCTAAGTTTTTTGGCAGATCAAATTTATATCGTGGCTCGACAATTGTTTTAATCGATCGATGGTGGCGCTCTGATTTTCCCTTGGCGCGAGCAGTTGTTTTGCGTCCACCCTTGCCTCGTGGCAGATGGGTAAGAACCTGTATGCCAAGCTTTGCCATCACACGCATGAATAGTTTGCTTTTGACGAAACTGGCATTATCGGTATAGATAAAATCAGGGATGCCGTACAGCTCAACTTCATTATCCGTCATTTTTGAAAATGCATGATATAAAAAATCAAGGGCTGTAAGTGTGTCCTCGCCCTCAGCCAAATAATAACGTGAATAAGTTAAGCCGCTTTTATCGTCAATAACTGAAAATGCAAATAGTCGTCTTGGATCATCGGGGTGTTGTGACGGCAACCGGTGCAATTCTGATGGTGTAATATCAAGCTGCCAACATTGATTACTATAAGATGCCTCAAAATGATTGACTGTTGGCTCTGTAAGAATATCATCTGGCGAAATGAGGTAATGATTAAGATATCGATTAACCGTTGGTACTTTAAGTAGACCCTTGGGTGCTTTGAAGGTCTGCTCCTTCACTTTAACCCCATCTTCCTCAAGAAATTTAATGCACTGTTTCGTGGAAAGAATGTGTTTTTTCCCATTCATAGAACGAATTTTCATGGCGGCAATAAGCTGACAATAATGGTGGAGATCCTCTTCCTTTGTAATTTTGGGGCAACCTTTATCTTTGCGTACTATGCGCTCGCTGGGATGCAACATCAGTAATTTCAGTTGTCTATAGATGGTGCTATCGGATAACTGATAGCGTACAGCAACTTCGTGTATGAGTTCTCGACGTAGCTTGCCTTGACTGTGTAAATTAGTTATTTGTTCATCCAGTCGATACAAAATTTCTAACGGTATTTTATACACTAATGATTGTCCTTAACCAGACCAAGGTTCTTTTCTAACCAACGATAAAGATTGCCAACAGATGTTTTATACCGCTTGGCGACAAAAACCTTCGATGAACCATTATTAAGTAACGCGATGATCTCCACTTTGTACTCATCAAGCTTGCTTTTGCCGGTTCCTTTTGGGCGACCTAAAGGCAGGCCTTTTGCTTTGCGTGCACGTAAGGCCTCAGACGTCCTTTTGGATATGAGATCACGCTCAATTTCGCTGGCAATTGAAAACATCATCGCCATTATTTTGCTTTGAATACTGTTGTCTAATTTCCACGCACCTTTGATTGCGTATAAATTTATTTTTTTCTCGAGGCAGAGTGTAATGATTTCAATGCATTCAAGCATGCTGCGACCAAGCCTTGAAAACTCGCTAACAATTAAATTTTCACCGATTGAAAGAGAATCAATAATTGAGCCAAGCTCGCGTTTTTTCCAATGAATAGCACCAGAAATTTTTTCCTCAATAAAATGCACTTTACCAAGGTTATTCTCATTGGCGAAAAATAAGATGTCCGATTTGTTTTTGTCCAAATCTTGTTCTAACGTAGATACCCGTAGGTAAGCGATTGTTCTTGTGTTCAAAATTTATCAGCAAACCGATAATTCACTATAAATGCATATTATATTATATATATGAAATGTTAAAGTATTGTTTTAATAGTGACATTCTATGGTTGTTATCATTCATTTTAAACGAACGTTTATATTGTATGTTTCAAATCCATTCGTAAAATATCGTGAGTTCAAAAAAATCCGTTCGCAAAATAACGTGAGTTCATAATTTTTTTATCGAATTCTATTCGTAAAATAGCGTGAGTTCATTCGCAGAATATCGTGAGTTCATGTGATTCTGTTCGCGAGTCCTAACAGATAATCTTAAGAAAAAATCATGTGTTGGTAAACTGGGACAGGACCTACCCGATACAGTAGATGAGTTATTTAAACTTGATTCATTTCCTGTACTTGATATAGAAAATGCTATTGAGACGGTGGGCGGTGAGGGCATGGTACGGAAGATATTGAAACTCATGCTGAATAAAGTGATTCCGAATGATGGTGAGGCTATTCAAAAAGCTTATGCTGAAAAGAATTGGGAATTAATTGAGAAACTTGCGCATAAAATGAAAGGCGGTGCTCTATATTGCGGTACGATTAAAATGAAATTTGCCTGCCAATACCTTGAACGTTATCAAAAAGCGGGTCATACGACCCAGCTTGATAACCTGTATCATCAACTTATACAGGTTCTGCAAGAAACGAAAATTCATATTCATCAATGGTTGAAGGAAATTAAATAAGCTATTTGGGGCTAAGTGTCGCGCGTCAATTATCTTTGCCGGTTGGTATTAGGCCTGGGACTAAAGATCGTGTTGGCAAACTTGAGCCGCTAAATTCGCACGACCCCTCATTAATGCCTGCTCATCCGAGGTGAGGTTGATGTGGTTCAAACGTTGAACATCATCAAAATCAGGAATTTCATATAAAGGTAGGTAACGGGATCTCAGTCATGGGATCTCGTTACCTACCAACCACGGGCTGCTTGTCACGCCCCAATAATGGCGCCACAAATGTGATTCATTTTTTTACTGAATGCTTTTTTTATGGTACACTATCTGGCAAATAAAGCCTCTTTTGCTTAAAACCCTCATCTATAGCCCCCCGG
>CAMBDN010000164.1 GCA_945865355.1 Legionella genomosp. 1 | reverse complement strand
AAATGTATACGTAGTAGACGTTCTACGCACCCCAGTTGGTAAAGCCCCTAGAGGTGTATTTAAGCATACATTACCGGATGATTTATTGGCGCATGCGATCAGAAGTTTAAAAAAGCGTAATGAATCCATTGACTGGCAAAAAATAGGCGATGTTGTGATTGGTTGCGCTATGCCAGAAGCTGAGCAAGGTATGAATGTTGCGCGTATCGCCTCTTTACTGGCTGATTTACCAACATCTGTCCCGGCAATGACGATCAACCGCTTCTGCTCCTCTGGTGTACAAAGCATTGCTACGGCTGCGGCAACCATTGCTAATGGTGATATACAGCTAGCCTTAGCCGGTGGCGTTGAAAGTATGTCGAAAGTGCCTTTAGGTGGTAATAAATACACCGCAAATCCAGCGATTTTTACAAATGAGCACATTGCTATTGCGTATGGCATGGGAATTACTGCGGAATTAGTCGCTAAACGTTGGCAGATATCGCGTGAGCAACAAGATGAATTTGCCGCAGAAAGTCATAAACGCGCAGTTGAAGCGCAGCAGCGTGGTGATTTTCGAGATGAAATATCGCCAATCGAAATCATGGTAAGAAAAGCCGATCTCGTATCATCAACAGTCCATTCATTGCCTCGTTTAGTAACAGCGGATGAAGGTCCACGTGCCGAGACGTCTTATGAAGCTATTAGTCGGTTAAAACCTGTTTTCTCAGCAAAAGGCACAGTCACTGCTGGAAATAGTTCGCAAACCAGTGATGGCGCTGGAATCGCTTTACTTGCTCATGAAAGTGCCTTGAAGCAGTACAACTTAAAACCGATAGGTCGCCTGCTTAGTTTTGCTGTAGCAGGTGTTCCACCTGAAATAATGGGTATTGGTCCCGTTCATGCTATTCCTTTGGCGTTAAAGAGAGCGGGATTAACCATAGACCAACTCGACTGGATCGAGCTCAATGAAGCCTTCGCAGCACAAGCGTTAGCGGTGATTAAAGAACTTGATCTCCCTCGTGAGAAGGTTAATCCTTTAGGAGGAGCTATTGCCCTAGGTCATCCGTTAGGTGCAACCGGGACAATTAGAACGGCAACACTGCTGCATGGTTTACGGCGTATCAAAGGCCGTTATGGTATGGTAACAATGTGTATAGGCACGGGTATGGGTGCTGCTGCAATTTTTGAAGCGTTATAACAAAGGAAAATACATTAATGCGATTAATAAATGGAATATTACCCCTGCTACTTGGCTGCTGGTCGATACAATTAAATGCGGTGGCTGTAGAAGGTGATGCTTTGCATGTTGATTGGCTTGATAATAGCATCAAACCCAGTGAAAACTTTTATTCATATGCGAATGCTAATTGGCAAAAATTAAATCCCATTCCTCCACAATATGCAACTTGGGGTACGTTTTCTCTTTTACATGAGAAAATTCAAGACAATGTTCATCAGATCGTCATGAAAGCGGCCCATACCAAAGCCGCTAAACCCGGAAGTATTGAGCAAAAAGTAGGTGATTTTTACTTTAGTGGAATGGATGAACAATCAATTAACAAGCTAGGCGTAACGCCACTTAATGATGATTTTAAACGCATAGAGTCGATCAACGATTTACAGAGTTTGCAGGCGGTCATTACTCATTTGCAACAGATAGGTGTGGATGCCTGCTTTAGTTTTGGCAGCATGCAAGATTTTATGAATAGTAAAGAAATGATAGGGGCGGCAGAGCAGGGTGGATTAACCTTACCTGATCGTGATTACTATTTAAAAGATGACGCAAAATTTAAACAAATTCGTGCAGCTTATCTACAATATATCCGTAAAATGTTTGTGTTGCTGGGAGATACACCCGAGCAGGCTGCTGATGAAGCTAATACAGTCATGCGAATCGAAACGGATTTAGCTAGAGCATCTATGTCGCAAATAGAACAGCGTGACCCACACGCAATTTATCATATGAACGATTTGCGCCAATTGAATGATATTTCACCTAATTTTTCTTGGTCGCAATATTTTACTGCCCTTGGTTACCCAGAGATTAAGCGCATTAATCTGGCAATGCCTGATTTTTTTAAAAAATTCAATGAACTTTTACAAACGGTTTCACTAAATGATTGGCGGGTGTATTTACGTTGGCATTTATTGGATAGTTTTGCAGCATTTTTGTCAAAGCCCTTTGTTGACCAACAGTTTGTTATGACATCCGTGCTTAACGGGACTAAACAGCTATTGCCACGATGGAAACGGGTGATAAGTACTGAAAATGGTGCTTTTGGTTTTGCTATTGGTAAGTTGTATGTGGATGAGTATTTTCCACCAAGCTCTAAACAAGAGGTCCTTGATATTCTAAATAATGTTCGCAAGGTCTTACGCACTGATTTACAAACGCTCAGTTGGATGACACCAGCAACACGGGCTGCTGCTATAAAAAAACTAGATTTAATGGGCGAGCGCGTTGGTTACCCAACGAAGTGGTGGGATTACTCAGCGTTAACGATTGATCGCGGGCCCTATGTTTTAAATATTAAGCGTACAAATCAATTTTTAATCACCAGAGATCTCAATAAAATTGGTAAGCCAATTGATAAGAGCGAATGGGCGATGACACCGCAGACGGTTAACGCTTATTACGATTCATCAATGAATAATATTAATATTCCAGCGGGTATCTTGCAGTCACCATTTTTTGATCCTAACGCGCCGGCGGCCGTGAATTATGGAGCGATTGGTTTTGTGATGGGACATGAGATGACGCATGGTTTTGATGATGAAGGCGCGCAATTTGACGGTAACGGTAATTTAAATAATTGGTGGAAGCCCGATGATTTGGAAAAATTTAAAATAGCAACGAACTGCATTACCACACAATTCTCGCAATACAAGGTCGAGGGCAATCTATCCGTTCAAGGCAAATTGGTCGTGGGTGAGGCTACTGCTGATCTAGGAGGCTTGACGCTGGCCTATCGAGCGTTTCATGAGTCCGCTGCCTATAAAATGGCCAAGACTATCAATGGATTTACTCCTGATCAACAATTCTTTTTAGGTGTTGCACATGTTTGGGCTGCTAATATCCGCCCGGAACAATTGCGCAATATGGTTACGGTAGATCCGCATCCACCGATGGTTTACCGTGTGAATGGTACGTTAGCGAACATGCCGCAATTCCAAGCCGCATTTTCAATTCCAAATACAAGCCCGATGGTTAATCAACACCGTTGTGTTATTTGGTAATCTTTGAAGGTCAATTAATGAAACGTATATTCTTATCTATCCTCATCGCTCTCTTGCTGCTTGCTCTATGCTTTATGTTGTGGAAACTAAAGCCACATCAATTAAGCCTTAAAGCAGCGGCGTTTGAACAGTTGCCAGGATGGGGTGTTGCCGATACCAAAAAATCATTCGTTGCTTTTAAAATTTCATGCAACGTTTTTTTAAAGCAAGATCCGAATAAGCACGTAGGAAGTGAGTTCGTTGATCTACAGGCTAAAGATTGGCAACCTGCCTGCAATGAAGCGCAATCGATAAATGGGAAATCCAATAAAGAAGTAAAAGATTTTTTTCAAAAATGGTTTATTCCCGTTGAGTTTATTGAGAAAAATCCGGTGCAAGGGTTATTCACTGGCTACTATATGCCTTTGTTAAAGGGTCGCTTAAAGAAGACTGAAAAATATAATGTTCCTTTATATGACGTGCCTAGTGATTTAGTGACGATTAACTTAGCGTCTTTTGATCCGACGCTTGCTAATCGGACATTGGTAGGGCGAGTGAGTGGTCGTAAGATTGTCCCTTATTATACACGGGCTGAAATAAACAAAGGAGCTATCAAGAAATCAGCCACAGTGATAGCTTGGCTAGATAGTTCGATTGACCGCACATTTTTGGAGATCCAAGGTTCAGGTATTATTGAATTATCTGATGGGACGCAATTGATTGTAAGCTATAGTGGTGAAAATGGGGCATCTTATACCTCGGTCGCAAAGGTATTGATTGACCAAGGCGTAATGACTCGTGACAACGCGTCCATGCAACATATACGGAGTTACTTAGAGTCAAATCCATCAAAAATTGACCCCGTACTTAATCAGAACAAGTCGTTTGTTTTTTTTAATACATTGAAAAATGGGGCAGCCTTAGGCTCTCAGGGCGTTGGTTTGACGCCAGGGTATTCTTTGGCAGTTGATCGAAAGTGGGTGCCCTTAGGCACACCAGTGTGGTTGGATACAACAAGGCCTGATCAAGTAAAACCGGACCAACAAATCCTATTTCATCGATTAATGGTTGCTCAAGACACCGGTGGTGCTATCAAAGGAGTCGTTCGAGGTGATGTCTATTGGGGCGCCGGGGAACGCGCCACGGCGATTGCAGGACGGATGAAAAATCCTGGACATTACTGGTTGTTATTACCAAAACAGGTTTGGTTACGTATAACGGATAAGTTGTCAGCGGAGTAATATGTTGATGCAGATTTTATTTGTTGATGGAATGACTATTGATACCAGTAATGCTCATGTGGTTTATCTCGCTGCTAGTGGTAAAAAAGTTAAAGCAAAAGCAATATTTAAGATTTTTTTGCAGAAAATATAGAGGATAGCTCAGTAATAATGGCATTAAGTTAAGGCTTTATAACGGTGTCGGTCGTGTTGCGGGACCGACCTGTTGTATATGCTATTTTGTGCGCTTTCCGTTAAATTTTCCGCTTGACTTCGTTAACCCTATTACTTCTGAACCTTATGCTTATACATTAGGAAATTTACCAGGTTTGTGGAGTGGTAAGGGAAATATCGGGACTCAAGCAAGAATCTAAAGAGGTTTCTAACTCTACAAGCGTTGGTCGATTAATTGGATTCTTATCTATGCAACGATCGATCAATGATTGTATCTCAGAATCTGGACTTTTTAATAAATCTCGCATCAGTATACCAAGAGCGTATATATCCATTTCTGGAGTAGCTAAAACGGCTTTTGGTTCTATTGACCAACATTCTGGTGGGATTTGCCAATAATCCTCTTTGAATCGGTCTATAATGTGTTGACTTGATTTCTGAAATGTTAAAGGATCGATGGTTGTTCCTTTACGCGCAGAAAGACCTCCATCAATTAAAAAACTTTTTTTAGAACTCGAATCGTAATAAATATTATCTGATTTCAGATCAAGCACGACAATCCCTTTATCATGACAATCTTTTAATGCTTGGACAGCAGAACGAAAAAGCAGTCTTTGGAGTTCAGGTGTATCAATTACAAGCTTTTCATATGGAACATATGGGATATAGGGTACAACAAGCCTGTAGTCCTCTCCCTTTTGTAAATTAAATAAATGCGATTTTTTATCAGGGTAAACCGTTCGGAAAAAACTGTGTTTAATCCTCGCTTCTCCTAGATCTCCAGGTGTTGTCATTGGATTTAAAACGGTAACCGATTTTTTAGAGGCCGATTGAAACAGTCTTGCCTGGGCAAAATAACCCGCTCCAAGTAGTTTCACAGGAGCATATTCTGTTTCTCCCTCCGATTCATATCCAGATTCATATCCAGAATCTTCATCACTTGTTGCAGCTTTTTTGGTTTTATAGCGTGGCATAATGATAACCTCAAATAGGAGCTTAATTTTACGGTCCTTGCTACCAGGGACCATTTACAAGTTGCTAATCATTGTTCAGATCCAAAAATCATTAAAGCATCATTTGATTATATGGGCAATAATTAAACATTATAACACGTAATTAGTCCCTGGCGCGAAACTAATTCACGCCGTTTTTAACCTGTCAGGTGGTTTTTGCCACTTAATCAGTTGTCTCATGTTAAACCCAAGCACTGCTGTATACCCAGAAGATTCAATTCCTTTATCTGATTTCATACGACTTCGTC
>CAMBDN010000163.1 GCA_945865355.1 Legionella genomosp. 1 | reverse complement strand
TATTCGGCTTGGTTGTTTATGGAGGCATTCATCAAGTTGATTTACTCAATCGTGGCTTGATGTTTGCTAAATTAGGCATCTACTTTATTCTGACGATAATGATTAGCCCCTTTATCCAATTTGAGAATTTTCAAAGCGGTCATGTCCGTTATATCACGGGGTCTATCATGATTTTAATTACCTCTTTTGGGTTTGCGATTATTGTCCCAAATTTACGTGAGTATTTTAATGATGATCTTAAAACCTTAAAAAAAGTTGTACTGATTGGCTCTCTGATTCCACTTCTGTGTTACTTAGCATGGGATGCCGTTATTATCGGCAGCCTACCGTCACAAGGTGAGCATGCGTTGATGACGTTAATGCAAGATGAACATACCACAAGCTCACTCGCTAACATGCTGTCGAATACGGTGCACAACAATTTTATTAGTTCACTATTTAATTTTTTCACTTCCATCTGTATGCTCACCGCCTTCCTTGGTGTATCGCTTTGCCTGATTAGCTTCCTAGGTGATGGGCTGAAGATGAGCCAACAAGGTAAGCAAGGATTTGGACTATTTTTATTAACATTTCTCCCGCCTTTATTGATCGTTATCTACTACCCTGGGGCTTACATTAGTGCATTAAGTTATGCTGGATTTTTTTGTGTTATTTTATTGCTATTATTACCTGCCTTAATGTCCTATTTTGGCAGAAAACACTTCTCGCCAACTTATATTGTACCTGGTGGAATAGCTTGCCAATTACTCGTGATCGGGTGTTCGCTGGTCTTGATGCTAATCGCGCTATTAACTTAAGGGGTTAGGGAGTTTGTTGATAGACGAATTCCATTGACAATTTGTGTGGTTATTAATATCATTTTGTTTGATATTTGTTCATAAAGAGATACTAAGGTGCCTAACTCAAAACTCGTCGGTGGGGTATTGCTCATTGTAGGAACATCCATTGGTGGTGGCATGCTTGCACTTCCAGTTTCTACTGCTGCTGCAGGAATTACTAACGCCATTATTTTCCTGTTTTTATGTTGGTTAATCATGACCACAGGCGCATTGTTGATCCTTGAGGTCAATTTGCGCCTACCGGCCGGCAGCAATATGGTCTCAATGGCAAAATCCACCTTGGGATTACCAGGACAAATCATTGCGTGGATTACCTATCTTTTTTTACTATATACCCTATTAGCCGCTTATATTTCTGGCGGTAGCGATGTATTTGGTGCGCTGCTACAGAAGGCTCACATTGACTGCCCAAGCTGGTTAACCTCTATTATTTTCACCCTTCTATTTAGTCTGGTTATTTATAGCGGCATTCGAGCTGTTGATTATGTTAATCGTGGTTTGATGTTCGGTAAGCTGGGAATTTATTTATTATTAGTTTTGGTCATTAGCCCTTATATCAGTTTACCCACCTTAAGTGGTGGGTCACTCAAAGCGATTACTGGCAGTTTAATGATCTTAATCACCTCATTTGGTTTCGCATCAATCGTTCCCAGCTTACGCGAATACTTTGAGGATGATGTCCCAACGTTACGCAAAGTAATCTTATTTGGTTCACTCATCCCGCTAGTGTGTTATATCCTATGGGAGGCCGTCATTATGGGGGTTGTGCGTCGCGACGGTAGCGATGGATTAATCGCCCTTATGGGTAGTGAACATGCAACCAGCGGTTTAACCGACGCATTAAGTAATGCCGTACATAGCGAATGGATTACTGGTTTTTTTGGCTTCTTCACCTCGATTTGTATGATTACCGCTTTTCTCGGTGTATCGCTTGGCCTCTTCGATTTTTTGGCGGATGGTTTAAAACTTAAAAAAGCGGGACAGCAAGGAAAATTAATATTGGCACTAACCTTTGCACCACCGCTTGCTGTTGTCATGATAAATCCCGGTATTTACATACGGGCCATCAGTTATGCAGGGATCTGTTGTGTGATTTTACTATTATTATTACCGACCATCATGGCATGGCGTGGTCGTAAAACAGATACAGCCGAGGCCATTATCTTTATACCAGGGGGCAACATTTGTTTGGCTATCATAGGAGGCATTGCTATTGGCTTACTCGCTCTTGCAGCGCATGGATAAAGATAAGGAACGAAGCGGATCACCGCAATATGCTTCGCTCCCTACGTACCGCAATAACAATTAGCTAACCATCCATTTTTCTACGTTTCTATCCGCTGTTTTCTTAGCAACAGCGCGAAATACTTCTTGAATATCGATAAAATCACACCAATAACTTTGTAAGCTGGCTAATGCTAAGTACCCAATATCCAAGTTTTCAGCCAGTATCTTATCAACCATTGCAGTAAAGTTAGCATCGTGCTTTGCCTGTTCCGCATCAAAGTTTAAATAATCATGTAACATTTCCTCGGCTAAGTGATGAAGATCCGTCTCTTTAGTTATTTTTTCACCCTTGTACTCAAACTCCAGTTCACCAGAGCGGATTTTTTCCACCATCTCTCTCACTTTAGATAATTGTGCTATTTTTTCTCCGCGCAACTCAAAATCATTATCCATAAGGTTTTTAACTGCTTTTTTATTGGATTTTTGAACAACTTTATCCGCAATGACATCAAATTTTTCATCCAAGATTTGTTCCGCTAGTATTTTATAATTGGCGCGCTCTATCTCTTGTTCTGAATTTGCTTTTAGCATTTTTTGAAACATTTGTTGAAATGAACTATTCAACATTTTTGGAATGGGTAAATTACCATCAAAAATTCGATGATCAGCACTGATCGATACGGGCAATGTATCCACTGGCACAAAAGACTGGGTCTCCTTGCACCACATCGGTTTACGCTCAACCGTAAGCAACGTCACTTTTAGCCCCTCTTCTTTACGTAAAGGCGACACGGCTTGCGAGTAACCACAAAAACCAATGCTACTGACCGAAACAACGGAGGTTCCAGCTGTAGGATAGGGATAAGCATCGTGCGTATAATCGTAGAGTATTTTATCCAACTTATGTTTTAGTTCTGGATGGTCTTTTTCGATTTGTTCCCGTTTGGTATAACAATACGCCATCATTTGAACCACGCGTCTAATTTTCATCGCTAAATCGACTGGACTTATTTCATGACAGTCCTTAAAAACAATATTACCCACGTGATCTCCACAATTAGGTAATTTCACTACTACGGCAACATAAGAACCTCTAGTTTGGTACATCTTCTTATAGCTTAAGAAATTCCGATACGAACCATCGAGGGTTATGATATGGCTAACCGCTTGCAACATCAGGGTCGTTAATGTTTCTGGTGGGTACTTTTTATTAAAAAAATCAAGGCAACTGACATCCACATTAAACTGACAAACCATAGTGGGATCACCGGGGTTGTCCCACTGGGTCATAAATACTTTTCTAATCGGTGTCATTTCAATTTCATAAACTTCCTGATTCGCTTCATTTTTAATATTTTCTGAGTACGGCTCAAGCTCGGTAAAAATTTCCTGGCCTAATTGAACAAGTAGTTGCCACTGCTTACCAGGAACTAAATTTATTTTCTGAAGTTGCCGAGTATGCTTTTCATTGATTGCAGTTATAAATTCTTGTGTTGCTTGCGGTCCTAGTAACACATTGACTGACGTTGCATATTTCGGTTGCATGGAGAGACTGGTCAAAAGCAGCTCCTCAAGCTTTCTAAGTTTTTTTGTTAGGATGGCTTTGTCAGGGAGCCCGATGGCGCAATACAAATCAGCTTCACAGACATGTCGATGTTCGTCTTCAAGAATGGCCGAAAAAACTCTAGGTGCAATCTTTTCCCGATGAAGGCTCTTAAAGATTTCCTCAATCCATCCTTCAGCAACTAAGTTCAGTAAGACCAGACCCACTTTTGGGCACTCTTCATTACGGATAAAATTACAAAGCTCTTCAATATGCTCATTATATTCTGGCGGGGTATAGTACGGTGCACATAATAAATATACGATCTTCGTGAACACCATCCCATGAAAAATTTCGTCCAATAGTTGAACACGCATCTGCCGCTTAAATTGCGAGGTCGTCATCATTTCTTCGAATCGCAACGGAACTTGGATGGCCAGCACTTCAAATTGTGCCAGCATAGAAAATGCATAAATATAGAGCAACCTGTCATGCTTTAGATCAAACGGCAAGCCATCTTTAAATAAATCATCCATTCGTGACTTGATGAGCTCTTTTTCATCATCATTGATACCGTTCCAGCCTTCGCGTATCCATTTCTCCGCACCCCACATCGGCTTCAGCAATTCATTTAGCTCGTACACAATTAAGTCCGTT
The DNA here is from genome assembly GCA_945865355.1 of Legionella genomosp. 1. Lineage (GTDB taxonomy): Bacteria > Pseudomonadota > Gammaproteobacteria > Legionellales > Legionellaceae > CAMBDN01. The sequence goes on along the minus strand of CAMBDN010000163.1, from coordinate 1,628 downwards.
GAATAATCAAGTCGAAGCATCATAACCAGTGGGTATAGAGTGCGTCAAGTCTGGTTGAGGTACCATCATTGTATAAACATTTTAAGTAACTCCCCAGGTACCCCCTAATTTAAATTAAAAAAACACTTGAAAAATTATACAGCTATGATCAAATAGCGGCATGAACGCTATTACTCTGGCAGATTCTCTGCTACAAAAAATCACGGCATTAGAAGAGCTGATTGGGAGGCAATCTGAGCTCATTCAAGCACAAGCTTTAAAAATTGAAGAACAAGCTGCGACGATTGCGCGTTTGCAAACAAGAATTGCAGAGTTAGAGAAGCGAACAAAGAAAAATAGTGGCAATAGTTCAAAGCCACCATCCAGTGATGGTCTATCTAAACCACCGCGCACCAGCTCGTTACGTGAAAATGGCAAAAATAAAAGTGGTGGGCAATTAGGGCATAAGGGTGAAACGCTGAAACAAACACTTCACCCGGATATTATTACACGGCACGTATTAACACATTGTCCTGACTGCAATAGTACACTTTCACCCGATCCATTAAGCGGCGTTGTTAAACGACAAGTCTTTGACATTCCACCACCAAAGATTGAAGTCACCGAGCATCAAGCGGAGGTAAAGTATTGCACGTGTTGCAATACGATGGTTATGGCACAATTTCCTGAAGATGTTCGCGCACCAGTCCAATATGGAGTAGTCATTAGAGCCTGGGCTGTTTATTATCAGCACCAGCACTTTATCCCTGAAGACAGGCTGCAGCAGTTGTTTAATGACTTATATGATATTCGCCTTGCGACCGCAACGCTGACGAGATGCAGTCAAGTTGCATTTGATGCCTTGGCTCTTTTTGAGGAAAATGTGCTATCCATGGTTAAGCTAGCTGCTGTTAAAAATCTTGATGAAACGGGATTTAGAGTCGCAGGTAAAACACAGTGGCTCCATGTAGCTTCAACTCAAACAGCAACTTACTACCATGTATCACCTAAACGTAAATCATTACTCAATGGCCTGTGCGGCACGGTGGTGCATGACCATTGGAAAGCCTATTACAATCTACCCGGGGTGTTGCATGGGCTTTGTAATCAGCATCACTTGCGTGAGTTAAAATCATTGATTCAACATGAGAAAGAACCATGGGCTACAAAAATGAGCCGTCTTTTACGTGTTGCTCTTCGTTGTCGTCATTTTCATGGCGGCAATGAAATACCACAGGCACGGTTGAGTCGATTAACCAGACTTTACGATAGCATAGTTAAAGAAGGCTTGGCCTTTCATGAGGCACAAACACCGCTCCCTCTCAAAAGGAAACAAGGTAGGCGACCCAAAAGAACTGGACATAATCTCTTGTTTCGCTTGCTTCATTATAAACAAGACGTATTACGCTTTCTAAATGATCCCCTCGTCCCATTCACCAATAATGATGCTGAACGTGACCTTCGCATGGCAAAGTGCAAGCAAAAAATATCTGGGGGCTTCCGTTCAGCTCATGGTGCGAATCAGTTTGCTCGTATCAGAGGATTTATTTCAACTGCTCGAAAACAGGGTTGGAATATATTGCAATCAATTCAATCCGTGTTTACTGGTAATATTCCTATCCCAGTGTAGAGGGTACCTGGGGAGTTAC
>CAMBDN010000162.1 GCA_945865355.1 Legionella genomosp. 1 | reverse complement strand
ACGAGCAATGGATGTGATAAGTAATTGCTATAAATTACGACGTGATTTATTCAATGAGGTTATTGCCTCTTTTATTGGGTCATTCGCTCCAGGCATGGAGCATATGAATTCGAAATTTCAGGCTGTTGTCAATGCGTAACTTCTAATTTTGTAGATAATGGTGTGCTGACTATCCATTCCTGTGATATTTAAACATAGGATGCGTCAAATGGTCTAATTAAATAGATGATAGTTAGGGGAAATGATGGGCTGCTCATTTATCGTCTTTTCTGCGATGATGGTCGCTTCTTTTGCGTTGATACTGGTTTGCAATAGCAATTTCTAGCCCTGCACTGGTAAGGGACAGGTATTTGTAATTGGGATCGGCTGTTGTGCGCTCTAACCATTCGTTTGCGATGCAAATATCTGCAAGTTTATATATATCTTCTAATGGAAATTCAACGCCTTTTTTTTGTTTCAATTCAGCAATGGTTGACTCATCGATGCTTAAAAATAAGGTTGTTCGATTTTGTCCTTCCTCTCGTAGCTTGTCATAAAAAATGTCCAGAATATCAATTTCATTCATAAATAATCCTTTTTGTGAAATACATCTCAATTTGTAACTAACCACGTCATCTCGAGCAAAGCGATAGATCGCCTGAATGCTATTCAGAGTTTATGCCAAGATCCTTCGTCGCAAGCTTCTCTGGATGACGTGCTGGTGAGTTACCGCAATTTTATAATGACAGTATATCGCTAATTAACGAAATCTTTTCAATAATCATCACATTTAGGGTGGAAAGGTGATGAATGATGGCCTAGTATTTAACTATAGACAGTTTTCATTGGACAGCCAATAGTACTATTTGAGGAAGCTAGATTGAGAGTGTGGTGTGCATGCTTAGCTCGTACTAAGAAGCCAAAAGCACTCCGGAGGCCTCCACTTTGCGAGTCGGACTGTAGCAATAGTGCTGTCTATACCCCTCCTCTTTAGGAGATGCTGCAACACGAATGATGCTCTTCTTGTAGTGTGCTGGCAGCTGAGTGGTTTGGTTCTTCTCGAGTCGTGTTAATGTCTTCGTAAATGCTTAAAAGCGTTTGCAATAAAATGTTAGCTCCTGTGCGGTTTCTATCAGAGTCCCTGAAGTTTTTTCCTGCGTTAGTTCGCAATAAATCAAGACAGGCTTGGTGAGTTTCGTTGCGCGCAGTGATTGCATCAAATGATCCGGGCCGTGGTTCACTTGGACGTTCACGTTGTGGTTGGTCGCTTAAGTGGTTTAATATATTTTGCAGTTCACTACCATTGTCCACCAGCCTCAATAGGCTGCTAATATTCGCATGTAAGAGACATTGTCGGTGTGTTAATACGTCTTTAATCAAGGCGATGACGTGAACTGTTTTTTCATCGGTAGAAATGGTATCAAGCCCATGGCATATGCTTGAGATGTTAACACCGACTAACTGATCAACGGTGCGGACCAGCTCGTCAAATTTATCAATATACGGATCTATAAAAAAAGCAGGATCTCTCTGTGGCCTTGGGTAGCGACGCAGCAGGCCTTGTAGGTTATCAATAGATTCGATGAGATCGAGGTGTCTCCATAATGCTTTAGCGGCGTCCTTGTGGAGACAATCCCGCTGTTCGCTATAGCGTTTGAGCCATGTACGATAATTGTCAGTGATTTTATGAATCATCGGATTACCTAGAGCTTGCAGTGCATACGATACTAGTCATGGAGCCCGACTCCTTTTTTAAGTAAAATTAAATTTAAGACCGTCAATAACACCAATAAAATGCAAATAATCGACAATCCCAGCGCCATGCTGGTTTCTTGAACGCCAATCATCGCTTGTCTTAATGTATTCACCATATAAAAAATCGGGTTAAAATAAGACACCTTTTGCCAAAAAGGAGGGAGCATGTTTATTCCATAAAATACGCCGCCCAAGTAGGTTAATGGCGTTAGAATAAAGGTTGGGATGAGAGCTACATCATCAAATGTCCTTGCCAACATCCCATTGGTAAATCCCGCCAAGGAAAACAGCGCTGCAACTAAAATAACGATCAATAACGTCATGGGGATGCGAGTAAATTCAACGTCTAAAAAGAAACAGGCAACAATATAAACAAGAACAGCGACAATGACGCCCCTTAAAACGCCGCTTAAGGTATAGCCTAATAGCAATAAGCTATAGTGCATGGGACTAACCAGCATTTCTTCTATGCTTCTCTGGAATCGTACGCTAAATAATGATGTAGAGACATTGGAGTATGCGTTAGTAATCACGGTCATCATGATCAGGCCAGGAGCGATAAATTTGGCAAAACTATAACCTTGTATATCGCCGACTCGATTTCCAATGACCGCACCAAAAATCAGGAAGTACAACAGTGATGTAATGACCGGGGGTAAAAATACCTGGGTAGCGATACGAAACATCCTCACTAATTCACGACGCACAAGTGTGTATAAGGCGATGAATTGTTGGTTAATTGTCATGATGAATGAGATCCATAAATAGTTCCTCCAAACGATTGGTTTTGTTGCGCATGCTGCTTATTTGCATGCCATTTTGGTTAAGAACAGCAAAAACTTCATTGAGAGTAAGTTGATTGTCGATACGTAACTCAAAGGTATTGGCATCCACTTTTACAGCAAGGAATGGATCTAACGGAGGTAGCTTATCGATGGGTTGAACGGTGTTGAAGACCAACGTTTGGTGATGTAAGCTTTGGAGCAATTTTTTCATGGACGTGTTTTCAACAATCTTTCCCTGGTCAATAATAGCAATGTTTTTACATAATTGTTCCGCTTCTTCCAAGTAATGGGTCGTTAATATGATGGTTGTACCCTCTTCGTTGGTCCGGGTAAGAAACGCCCACATACTCCGACGAATTTCGATATCTACTCCAGCTGTAGGTTCATCGAGGATTAATACCTTGGGTTGATGAATGAGCGCACGTGCAATCATCAGGCGTCGTTTCATTCCCCCGGATAGATGGCGTACGATAGAACCACGCTTTTCCCACAAACCCAATTGTTTTAGCAATGATTCGGCAGCGTGCTGCGCGTATTTTCGCGAAATGCCATAGTATCCTGCTTGATTCAGTAGAATTTGCTCGCAGGTTTCAAAAATATTGAGATTAATTTCTTGAGGAACTAAGCCTAAAGAGGATTTAGCGTGATTGGGTTGTTTATCCAAATCATAGCCATGAATGGAGATGTTGCCAGAGGTCTTTGTTAATAGCGTTGTAATGACACCGATGGTTGTTGATTTTCCAGCACCATTTGCACCAAGTAAGGCAAAAAAATCACCGGTTTTAACTTGTAAATCAATACCTTTTAATGCTTCAACGCCGTTAGCATATGTTTTGCGTAATTGCTGTATTTCTAAAGCGTTCATAGGCGGACTTGACAGTAAAATGTTTATTATACATAAGAATGAGTGTACTCCTTAGCGATGTCAGTATAAACAGCTCGTCATATCTTTTCTTCCAGTTCTTTTGCTTTAATCGGGGTATCATTAATCCTGTTGATAATAATAGGGCTTTTTGCGATGAATCCACCAATATTTTGGGGCAGGGGTTTGGCATTTATCGTGTTTGTTGTAAAGTCTATCGCATGCTGATGCTCTAAGATTCATTGCGCCAAGGGGCGTATCTTCAACCAAGTCGCAATGCTATATCTTGTCTGATAGGCTGTACATACCTCATGAGGTAAATCACTGTTGAAACAGACAAATCGATTGCCTAGCGGCATGATTTTTGTGAGTGGTTGGTCTGTTTTGTCATAAAGTTGCAATTCACCGCCAAATGCTTCTTGCCAATCAACATTTAAGTAATACACGCATGAAATCCGTCTATCCTGGGTCGTGGCAAATTGATCGACATGTTTTTTATAAAAACTATTGGGTTGATAGACGGCAAAATGCGCTTCGTAGTCAATTAAGCCAAGAAAAAGAGATTGATTAAGTGTTGCACATATTTTGTCAATTTCGGAAAAGAATGCATTGATTGGCTCGTTGCCGTTTCGCTTATCTAGCCAGAAAATCTTATCAGTACGAATCGTTAGGTTGTGTGTTTTATTTTGCCCTATTTTGGCTTGCGTAAAAGAGCCTTGGCGATGTAATTCTTGCATGGTTTTACGCAGAGCATGGTAGTGCTCAACATTAAGAAAGTCATCGATAACGTGAAATCCATGGTGATAAATTTCATCGGAAATATGGGCTGGCGTAGACAAAATTCATTATCGGTTTGCAATGGGTTGATGATTCTACTCCGATATTAATATAAATGCATCGTGCAAAGAGTTTCTGCCATACGAAAAATATTTAACCATAGTGTGAATTAATGACTCCATGAGGTTTTTATTTTATAATGCTGCCAATCGGTAAATCTCGTTGATCAGTATCGTCATGAAATGATTGTGGCAAGCAATGTTCGTAAGGAGTTGAATATGGCAGTTAAGCATAAGATTAAAATGAAAATTGATTCCGAGCGAGGGGAGTTTTATCACTTGTTACCGGAGAGACGATCCTTTTGGGGAAAGGTAGCTTATGCGTTTTTCTTTCCTATTACTAAACCGATACGTATCGTTCGATTTATGTTAGGGCGCCTAGTATCTTACGCACTTTTAAATCCACTCTTTCGAAAGCATGAGCATCAAAATACTGCTTTGGTACAAAATAAGAAATACCCTGATCCCAATATTTCAGAAACAGAAGATATTGTCATAGTGAGTGTGTTACCAGAAGTAGGGTTTATTAGACGTACGATTAGAAATTGGCTAAATAAAATTAATAATTCTATTCTTAACTCCCCCTTTTTGCCACTTGCCCCGGAAGGAGCCCCTGTTCATTTAAGAGATCAGGAGCGGATCCATCAGCTCATGGGACAGGTCAGTGCCTTAATTAATGGGGCGACGTTACCTGGACAGGTCAATGTATCTCGACAATTTAATCCCAATCAAATTCATTTTAAGGGCTTACACCATTTGTCTCCTGACCTGAGAAAGTTATTTTTAGAGAATCTTAGAAAAACCCATGGTTATGATTTTAGTGAGAACGCTAAGAAATATAGTTTTTTTACGCTCAAAACACGGGCAGGTGCCGAGCTTGATTCGGTCGAAGTCCGTGGGAATAACGTGGTAGAACAACCGATTGAAAAGAGAAAGTTCATTGTTTCTTGTTTGCCTCGCAGTAACGATTATACCGATTGGTTAAAACAACATCGATATTTTGCAGACCAGCTCGACTCCACAGTGGTCGCTTTTAATTATCGTGGCACAGGTCAAGGTAAAGGGATTATTAGTAGTCAACAGGGCATGCGTAATGATGCTATGGCCCAAGTCGAACGTTTGATTGCAATGGGTGCAAAACCAGAAAACATTGGGCTCATCGGAGAGTGTTTAGGTGGCAACATAGCGACTTATGTTGCAGCTGAATTACATAAGAAAAACTATAAAGTAAAGCTATTTAACTCACGGTCGTTTCGATCTACCGCCTCACTTGTGCTGGATAGAATATTACCCGAGGATAATGCAAACAGATTGAACCCCGTTAATTGGGGTAGATGGTTGTGTGCTGGATTGGTAAAGATAATCATTGTGCCCTTGCTCTATATAACCCGGTGGGACTTATCAGTTGATGATGCATTTAAATCCATTCCTGCTCATGATAGGGATTATCTCGTTGTTAGGTCAAAGAAAGATGCAACAACCGGTAAGCGATATCTTGATGACGCTATGGTGCCGCACTCACATGCGTCAATATACTCGTTGGTAAAAGAAGAGCAAATTCGGATCGACGCTAAAAAAACTTCTGGGGAGAAACTTAGTCTTGAGGAAGCGGAATGGCTTAGTGATCAGCGTGGCGCGCATAAATTTCATGTGGATATCACAAAACGTGATGATGCTCCCACCGTTAATGGGCATACCGCCCAGCTGCGTT
>CAMBDN010000161.1 GCA_945865355.1 Legionella genomosp. 1 | reverse complement strand
TGGAAGTGTAATTTAATTTGTGTAAAATGATATTTTGGTCTATTCTATAAGGACATTAATTTTCTAAAGGAAACGATTATGACTCAGCAGATCAGAGTAATCGTTGAATCACTAAATGATGCAGGCGACGTAATTGGCAAAGAAATTGTTATGACAAAAAGCGTTATTAAGCCTAATTCCATCATTGATCTTGGGCTTCGTCACTCAGAGCAGATTGATTTGCTGAGGCATATTCAGCAACAGCTTCTCAATAAACAATCAATTTACCTTAAAGAAGAACTAACTACGTGCCCAAAGTGTTCTGGAAAACTTTATAAAAGTGGCTCGGTCAAATCTGATTTTCATTCTGTGTTTACCGATCATAAGGTAGCTGCAAGCAGACAAGTTTGTAAACTATGTAAATGGACTAGCACCCCGAGTGTACGCTCATTATTTGGTGATTCATCGCATCCTGATCTTGTTAAAATACAATGCGAGCTTGGTGCAAACCACACTTTTCGCGAAGCACAACACATTATAAATTCACTGTCAAATACGGCTCGAACGACTAACAATCATGACAAAATAAAACGTATGACAGAAACGGTTGGTCAAGATATTGCTGAACACCCAGATGCCCCACCCAGTGTGGTTAAATCAGTTGCTCATCTTTACATTCAAGTTGATGGTGGGCATGTCACAACGGTTGAACCAGATAAACGAACTTTTGAAGTAATGACATCCGTTGTGTTTGATGCAAAAAATATTAAATACACCGGAGGAAAAGAAAAGGAAGAAGGTGGGAACAGCACTATACGTGGCGAGTTAACAAGCAAACACTGTGCTGCATCGGCCTTATTGGATGACCAGGACGCCATGATGCAGCGGACGCTAAATGCAGCCATCAAGCAAGGCATGACATTAGAAACAAATATGACAGCGCTCTGCGATGGAGCCGCCAATTGTTGGAATATTGTTGACGCCTTGGAAGGACACTGCCAGTCGATTGAACGTATTTTAGATTGGCATCATATCGCGATGAAATTTCAAAATACACGCCTTGGGAAAGAGGCAATGAATGAACAGCTCGCTGGTGCTAAATGGTATTTATGGCATGGCTTGCCAGATAAAGCCATTGAAAGATTACAGTCAGTATGTGACTCATTGAAAGATGATAAAAAAAAGAAAGAAAAAGTTCAGCGCCTGCTAACCTATATTGACAATAATTCCGACTTTATTACCAACTATCAGGGTCGGCAAGATTTAGGATTAATTTTTACTAGCCAGATGGCCGAGTCTACAGTAGAAAGTCTAATCAATAAACGCTGTAAAGGACAACAGCATATGCGTTGGTCGAGAGAGGGGCTTCATGCATTATTGCAAGTAAGGGCTGCGGTAAATAGTAATGACTGGAATGATATTTGTGAGCGACATATTGAGAAAGCGGTATACCATAAAGCAGCATAATTACACAAGTTAAATTACACTCTCTACGCCGACTGCCCTTGCTCCATGGCGGCCTGGTAGTTGAAAAGATAGCCTACCGCATCGTACACTCGTGCCTTGCCTTTTTGAATACGGCTGGTGGCCATGGCGGCTGTTGCCTTCACATCAAACCCGCGCCGCTCGCCAAATGCCACAGGAAAATCAGTCAATATATCATTTAGCCCATGGCGACTAACGGATGCTTTCAGATGTGCTAAATCAACAAAGTTCTCTTTGGCCGCGTGAATATTCAAACTGGATTTATGCCGCGTTGCGGCGACAAGGAACTTGTGCCTATCCCAGCCCGCGCCATCTACCAACACATTGCAATCCTTTGTTGTATGGCCTTGCAGCTTATGAACGGTCGCTGCATACCCGTAGGCAATATGCTTGTAGTTGGCTAAATCAAACGCCACAACCTTGCCACTATCCAACTGCACTTGTAGGGTTTTGGCGTCCGGCGACACAGAAAGCACGGTCGCAAAATCACCATTTTTAACGCCCACGTGACCATCATTCTTGGTGAACAACAATCGCTCACCAGACGAAACCACGATAGAGCCTTTCTCAACCGCGATGGATACACCAGCACCTATCACCCCACTCACTAAAAGCTTGTCCCGAGCTAATGCATTAAGCACACCCACTGTTTCATTTTTGAAGGCCGCCATAACAAAGTCTTTAATCGGAGCGTCTCTTTCAGCACGATAGTTGGCATACCACCGCTCAACGGTTTCAGATGCCGCCAGAGCATTGGTTTCGTGTAAATGAACGAAACCGTGCTCCTCATACAAATCAAAACCCGCGGCTGTATTATTGGTTTCAAGTAACATAGTAGCGTCTCGCTGCCATGCGGTATTCTGTCTAATAATGGTATCGAGCGACACAGAACCTATAGCATCTACCATCGCTCTTTGCGGCGCGCCCCGACCAACGGGTTGCGTTTGTTCCACGTCACCCACACCGGCGATTTTCGCACCATTCACACGAACTATTTCCATAACGGCACTCATGTCATCAAGAGATGTCATGCCCATTTCATCCATCACAAGAATGGTTTTGTCATTCACTGTAATTTTATTGTTCTTAACCGCTTCCAGAAAGCTGTAAATGGTTTTTGATGTCATTCCGGTTTCAATTTCAAGGCTGGAGGCGGCTTTACCAGACGTGGATAATCCAATTAAATTAAAACCAGATTTCTCCCAAATTTCTTTCGCCGCTTTCAACATATAGGTTTTACCCGTTCCGGCATAACCACATACAATGGCAGCATTTCCAGAACGTGTCAGATGCAATAATGCCCTCTGCTGCGAGGCGTTTAATCCAAATTTAACACCAATGCCCCTAACCAGTCTCCTGGATACTTTAAAGGTATTGCGTGCCGCTAAATAATGCGTTGTTTTGAGCAAACCGTTTTCCAAATCAAACGCATGTCGTCCAACAAAGTGCTGTCGTCCGTCCTCACCAAGTCCTAATGATATGATGTTGTTATTGGAAATGACTTCATTAAAAATTCGATTAAATTCGCCTTCGGAGTGGGTGATCGCCAATATATTTTTTTTCAAAGTTCGTTCATTGAAAATACCTTCTTTCCCTTGAATCGATTGCAATAAACACTCAAGGATTGGATCAACCAGGACATCAGTCGGTGTATCAATAGAATCAAGCTCAGCAAGAATAACGCGGCGGTTAATTTCATCGCTTACCACGTTTGAGTCAAACGATATGTTCTCTTGCGTGATTTTTTGAGCAAGGATACCGGGATCATGTTGAATGGCGTTAGAATTGATTTTTTTTATTAATTCATTTTCCTGTAGTTTTCGTGCGGCTACGGGTTGTTCCGGGAAACGCATGAATTTACCGAGCTTAACGGAAGGCTCTAATGCAATGCCCCGGTCTTTATAACTGCGATGATCAATGCGCTCATCGATACCAAGAGAATGCAATTTTTGATTTGTAATAACTGACCACGCTTCCCTTATACGTTTTACTTCATGGGTTAGATCGGATTGTTTAAACCGCAGCTTTTTACTAAAGCCTGAATCAGTCATCGTGCGCAAAGGCATGAGAACATGCACGTGGTGATTGTTATCATCCCAGTGAATCGCCACATCACAAAATAATCCATTAACAGCTAGGCTGCTTTTTACAAAATCATCAACCAGCTCAATGGCTTGTTCTTTATTTAATAAATTAGGTATTGCAATGTCATCATGAAAGTACAATTGCGAATCGACGCGTTTTTCAGAAAATTCAATTTGATTCCAGGCGTAACTTGAAAACTGCGTGCCATCCCTGTCGCTGTGTTTTTTTCCTTCGCTATCGACAACCTGGCTGTTTCTTAAATCCTGCGCCCATTGAGGGGCGTCTTCGGGAATAAATGTATGTTTATAAATGACGTCCGGCTTGTTACTAAAGTCTTTTGTCTCACCCGTTCTATCACACGTTCTTTTTTCACCACGAATGTAGGCCGCAGCAAATACGCCATTTTTGCCTTGGCAGCGCTTTCCTATTTCCCGATGATAGTGATAAATAGCCATGTCGTTTATTTCACGGGTTTTGTTCTTATTCTATCTATCTATTTCTATTTACGAATTTACCATAACGCGCGCGCATTGCATAGCAATGCATAAGTGCGCATACCAATGACTGGATGGTTCGCTGCGCTCATCTTTTTGATATTGACGTGTCCTGATTCCAAATATAAACTTAATACAAATAATAAGAAGGCATATGAAATGGAAAATAAAGGCCCAGTTGCTAGTGATAAAAAACAAGTTCTTCTCGAGCAGATTAAAAAAATACAATACAAAATTGACGCCATTGAAAAACAACGCGCTGATAAAATTAATAAACTAGCCAAAAAATTCAAGTTACTTGATTTAGAAGACGAAATAATTGAAAAAGAATTTTCGTTAATAAGCCAAAAGTATTCTTCTCTTATAGAAAAATCACCACAAACCGATGTCATTAAAAAAAACTGATGGGTAAAAGAAATAAATTATTGACTCGCCTGCATATTGAAAATTCCAAACATAGAAAATACGAGTCACGAAGAAAGTTTTTTAATGGGATGTATGCTGAATACAGTGGTTTAGTAATCAGTGAACAGGGGTACATGGAGTCCACTTTATTTAATCAGTTGCTCGGCGATGTAAAACTATTTATCGATAAAGAGGTGGATAGAGAGCATCAGATATACGCCATAGGAAAATCTTTTCTTGAAAGGAAAAATAAAAATGAAGAGCACTTAGAACAATTAAAATTAACTCTTGGCGATGATTGGAAAACCATACGATTTAGAAATTTAGTTCGCTTAGGTGCAGATATTGAGAATGCCGGATTGGGAACCTTATCAAGAGCAACATTAATAGGCGCCCTACTCTACCAAAAAGAAAAATTACAACGAGGTGAAACATGGAGTACGCACTTGAAGTGACTGATAAGGAAATCAATGAATTAAAATTACAAGTTGACGCACAACGTAAAATACAAGAATATGCGCAACTTAAAAAAGACTTATTCGACATCTCCTATAAATCCCGCCATACCTTAACCGAATTTGATAGCGGTATGCAGCAGGTAGAAGCAGCGCGTGCTTTAAAAACAAATCGTGCAAACCCCTCATTTTCCGAATTAGTGATTGGCCGAATCATTAAAATGTGCAATGTGAGACCCATCGTAGGTAACTTTATTGCATTGGGATTATCAGTATTTGCTCTGATTTTTATATTGAATTTTTTAAACAGCCCCGATTTAAAATCTTTGAAAATTGGCTTAACTTATTTCATAGAAATTGCCGCCGCCGTACAAGTTTTAAAATCAGCAAGCAGAAGCATTGTGTTGCCTCTGGCGGCTACCGCAGTAGGTGCGGTGATTTCCAATCAACTAACAGGAAACCACCTTCTTTTAAATCATTCAGCTGATTTTTTTCAAGCGATGATGATCGTCGGATTAGTAGGTATTGGAATTTCTGTTTTTGCGATTGATTAATTTCTACAAACGCACAGAAGAGCCAAATACTTTCTGTTTTAAATTATTTTCCTAAATTTCACTGAATTAAGCTGCAACTCTACCCGTTGCCGGCACTTTAAATCAATGAACACACAACATGCGTAAAATTCAAACTCTAGCGACCTGCCTTAATGTAGGACCAGGCTCACGCGCGGCTCTGAGAGGGGTTGGCGGGGAAGCCCCGCCAGTCTACTCACCTGAACGGCCATCTCGTGAGAATAATAGCGCCACAAATGTGATTTATTTTTTTACTTAATGCTTTTTTTATGGTATATTATCTCGCAAATATAGCCTCTTTTTGCTGAGAAACCTCATCTATAGCCCCCCGGGGGCATGCAGCATAAGCGGGGACCTGAACAATGAAGTAGGAGCTAAAAATGCCAACGATGAGTCAAGCGAACAAAGAAAGTCTTAATCGATTCGTTCATGAATATAGAGCCCTACCCGGGTATAAAAAGTTTTTTTACCCACGCGCC
>CAMBDN010000160.1 GCA_945865355.1 Legionella genomosp. 1 | reverse complement strand
TTGTCCTGGTTTTGCTTGTCCTGGTTTTGCTTGTCCTGGTTTTGCTTGTCCTGGTTTTGCTTGTCCTGGTTTTGCTTGTCCTGGTCTTGCTTGTCCTGGTTTTGCTTATCCTGGTTTTGCTTGTCCTGGTTTTGCTTGTCCTGGTCTTGCTTGTCCTGGTTTTGCTTATCCTGGTTTTGCTTATCCTTCTTTAATAAATCTTCTACTATTTTGCGATTGTGTAATGCATCTTGATTGTTCGGATTGACGGTTAATGTTTTATCATACGCCTCAATCGCTTGCTGATATTTTCCCATATGAGCCAAAGCATTGCCTTGATTATAATAGGCATCTTCATTTTTAAATGACTGATAGAGACTCTCTGCTTGCTTGTAATCTCCTGCTCGATACGCAGAAGTGGCGCGCCAGTCTTCGCGCTCAAAGGTGTCCTTTGCTTCTACAAATTGACCTTTGTCCATCATTGCTTTTGCCCGTTGATCTTTTGTCGCCCATAAATCTTGCCAACTAAACGCACTAACGGTTTGTGTCAAACAAATAGATATGAGCAGCAATAATTTCCTCATGGGTTAATCCTCTGCAACCAACCACGACGAAATACCGGCAACAGAAAAAGTAGCGCAGGGATCAAAAACCAACGCCCCTGGTCCCGCCATACAGGAATATCATTTTGTAAATTTGCCTGATATTGTTTATTTCCACGCGTCTCAGCCAACCACTGATCGATATCTGTCGAGGTATCACTAAATGGAATCAACGCCCCCCGTCCTGCATTCGCTAGCTGCTGAAAGAGTGGGCTAGGTGGGGTGCCATGATTCATAACAGGAATAACAGAGGTATCAATTCCAGCTTGCGATAATACCTTTGCGACTTTAATTGCATCGGTTGAGGGAGGTGACGCCGAAAGTACTAATAACTCCCCGTGTTGAAACCCTGCCTGCGCAACCAATCGCGCCGCTTGTTCTAAAGCAGTCGATAACTCTTGCCCCTCTACCGGCATAATATCTGTGGTTAACGAAGACAGCAGTGCATCAATTGTTTGTCCATCATCCGTGAGTGGAGAAACAATGAAAGGTTCACTGGTATAGACAACCAGGCCAAATTGCCCCGCATCCTGATGTTGAAACAGATCATGCAATTTAAATTTTGCCCGCTGCAGCCTATCAGGGGTCAAATCATTAACGAGCATCGCATTCGACATGTCCAATAACACCACACGTGGCTGAATCTGCTGATACGTTGGCACCGGTAAACGTGACCAAGTAGGGCCCGCCAAACCGATGATCATCAGTGCGACACTTGCAAACAACAAAATCCAAGAAAAAGTACGTCGACTATACGCTTTACTTTGGATTAAGTAGGGAAGTAAATGATCATCACAGACCTTGCTCCAAGCTGACATGGCCGGTAATTGGCGGAGCAAAGACCAAGCCAACACCAACAATGGAAAAAAAGTTAACAACCACCATGGTCGCATAAAGTGAAAGTCTGTCATCGGGAAGAAACCTCCCGAGATAAACCAACGACTACTTTGGAACCTAGCTTCGTGAATCCAGCCCTATCTGCTAACCAAAATAAGAATAAAAAGAGAGCAAGCGCTAAAGGATAAGGATAATAATCATGTTGCGGACGAACGGACGCTTGCTCTTGCGAAATCGTCTCCAATTGATTAATACTCTTGTAAATCGTTTGTAATGATTGCATGTCTGTGGCACGGAAATATCGGCCCCCCGTCATTTTAGCCACTTCTTTTAAGGTATCTTCATCCAAATCAGCAGTGACATTCATATTAAAAAATAAGCCATTCATGGCTTGAGGATCGGTTTCTGCGCCCAAGCCGATGGTATAGATTTTAATCTTATCTTCTCGTGCCAACTCAGCTGCTTTTAGCGGCGCTAACACACCGGAGTTATTGACGCCGTCCGTTAACAAGATAATCACACGACCCTTGGCCGGTACATTTTCCAAACGCTTTACCGCAAGACCTAAGGCATCGCCTATAGAGGTTGTTTTGCCAGCCAAACCGACGGTTGCATCTTCTATACGCATTAACACACTGTGGCGATCATACGTTAATGGTGTTTGTAAGTAGGCCTGACTACCAAACAAAATTAACCCCAGTTTGTCGCCAGGACGATCTTGTACAAACTGTTCAGCCGCTCGTTTCACGACAGATAACCGCGTTGCAGGACGTCCATTTATCATCATATCACTCAACTCCATACTACCGGAAAGATCCAATGCCAGCATGATGTTATAACCTTCGCGTGCCACGGGTCGTGGTTCACCTACCCAGCGCGGGCCAGCTAAGGACAGCAATAATAAAGGCCAAATTACAAACAGCAGTGATATTTTTGAAAGCTTCGCAAAGGATAGTTTTTTACTGTCGACTATTCCAATCATCGCGGCAAAAAAAGGGACTTTCAAAGCAGCAGGCACCTGAAGCGCTGCTCGCGGCACCAGAAACCAAATGATCCAGGGCAAGGGCAACAACAACAGCACCCAGGGCATGGCTAGTTCGAACATGGGCCCCTCCGTTGATTGATCCACAAGCGAGCCATATTGAATAAGGGTTGTAAATCATGGTCGGTCGTTGATTGATAGGGTGCTTCTAACAGCTCTTGGCGTACTGAATTAAAATCCAACCCTTTTGCCGTAGTGCTTAAAAACCGAAGCCAGGCGTCTCCAGTTAAGCTCGCTACATCCGCACGCGGGAAATACACCAACGCTACGCGCTTTAACAACTCTGATACACGGGCCGCACTTAATTGACCATTCATCTCGCGTTGGTGCTGCTGTTGATAGGTCGCTAAAATTTTCAGCGCTTGGCGGCGCGCACGGCCATTTGAATAGCGGCGAACAAAGAAAAAAATAACGGCCATGAGGATCACCAACAAAACGATCGCCAGAAGATACCAGCCTGGTGCCAATGGCCACCATCCGATTGCTTCCGGTGAATGAATGTCGCGTAGCTGCGCTAATTCCGGTGAGTTTTGCCCCTGGGTCAACGCTGAGCCCTCCGCGGAAAAGTTTGCCGCACTAACAGTGGTAAATCACTTTCAGCAGTCACTTGTACATATTGAATTTGCAAGCGTTGTAATTGCGCTTGCAGCGTCGCTATGCGCTGATCACAATAGTGACGGTAGCCATGACTGACTGCATCAACTGTCGTGTCAAGAAACACTTCCTGTTGACCATCAGTGATGGCATATTGCTGCGGTCTAGGCGGCGCCAACTCTAGCGGATCGCACAGATGATAAGCCAAAACATCGTTGTGACGACGTAATCGACTCAGATGTTTTTCACTCTCTTTATCCATATTATAAAAATCACTGATTAACACAAGAATACTGCCCGGTTTAACCACTCGTCGCACACGCTGCAGAGCATAGCTAAAGGATCGCCCCTCTTGTTGAGAGGCGTGCGGTGAAAGTTCACGGGTATATTGGCTAAGTGCTGCTAAAAAGGGTAAAACACCTAACTCACGTCCTCGCGGTGTGAATTCATTATGCCTACTGGCAGAAAACAACAGACCACCAACGCGATCCCCTTGCTTGACCACAGTCCATGCCAAAATCGCTGCCAACCGTGCAGCAACGACCGACTTAAATGCCAATCGCGTTCCAAAATACATAGAAGGATTAAAATCGGTGAGAAGGATGACCGGCCGTTCGCGCTCTTCCTGGTACAATTTGATATGAGGCCTACCCGTCCGTGCGGTTACTCGCCACTCCATGTGCCGAATCTCATCACCGGCTTGATAATTGCGCACTTCAGCAAAGTCCATACCCCGGCCACGCAATTTAGACAGATGACTGCCCGAGCGCAAAGCACGACCCTGTGAACAAGAATATCCAGCTTGCGCATAACGCTGCAAGTCGATTAATTCTGCTAGCTCAGCTGTTACTCCATCAGTCATGTTTATCTACGGTAGCGCAACCAAGCGCAGTAACTCATTGAGAAAATCATCGCTACTCACCCCTTCAGCTTCGGCCTCAAAGGTCAACAGAATACGATGGCGCAATACGTCATGAGCAATCACATGAATATCTTCAGGCGTCACATAATCTCGTCCCGCAAGCCAAGCATGTGCCTTAGCACATCGATCTAAAGCAATGGTCGCTCGCGGACTTGCACCATATCGCAGCCATCGACCAAGCTCCTCGCTATACGCGCCAGGATTACGTGTCGCCACGACCAATTGCACCAAATAGTTTTCCAATCCTGGACTAGTATGTACGTTAAGGACTTGCCTACGCGCTTCAAACAACGCTCTTTGGGGCAATGGAGTAACGACATCTTTAACGTCTTTTGGTTTCGCCTCAATCACATTTGATTCTAATGCTTCCCGCCGTGCCAACATCAAAATATCGTGCTCAACCAGTGCATCAGGATAACCAATTTTTACATACATCAAAAAACGGTCAAGTTGTGCTTCGGGCAAGGGGTAAGTCCCCTCCTGTTCAATCGGATTTTGCGTAGCCATTACTAAAAATAATTCTGGCAAAGGATAGGTTTTGCCGCCAATGGTAACTTGTCGCTCAGCCATAGCTTCCAACAAGGCAGATTGCACTTTAGCTGGAGCTCGATTAATTTCGTCGGCCAAAACCATGTTGTGAAAAATAGGCCCGGGCTGAAAAACAAATGAGCCATCTTCCGGATGATAAATATCGGTGCCCGTCAAGTCGCCAGGCAATAAATCAGGGGTAAACTGGATACGGTGAAAATGGCCCTCAACCCCTACAGATAACTCCTTGACCGCCCGCGTTTTTGCCAAACCCGGCGCACCCTCAACCAACAAATGACCGTCAGCTAGCAAGGCAATTAACAGCCTTGAAACCAAATTTTTTTGGCCAAGAATGCGCGAATTAAGATAAGCACTGAGTTGCAAAACTTGTTGTGCAACCTGCGTAGAAGAAACGTCTATTTGCTCCATTCACTATCCCTTGTACATGTTTGCATCTGAAACGATGACTGAAACTAGAGAGCAATATCCTAGCGTGAAATTACGTTTATGCCAAGCCAGGATGGGTTCTTCTACACAATTTCAATATTATCTGCTTGCGGTCCTTTTTTGCCTTGAATGATGTTAAATCTAACAGCAACACCATCTTGTAAGGCCTTAAAATCTGCAGGCCGTGTCGCTGCCGCATGAAAAAAATACTCGTTTTTACCGGCCACAATAAAGCCGAATCGTTTTTTTCGATCAAAAAATTTAATCGTTCCTGAAATTTTTTTACTCTTGTTTGCACCAAGAAAAATATTTTTTATTGCTTGAATGATATTTTTTATACTCATTAAGAGATTCCTGTAAATTATAATATACTCAGGCGTTTTTGGTGGAGTTGCATCCTCGCACCATTTCCCCTGCTCGGAGAGATTAGCATTATCTTTGCGCTTGTACAAAATTTTTCAGGTTGTTGCAGGGAATAGTGATCTATTTTTTATTATATCACCTAGGAATATTTATGATCCAAGAGAACCATCCGTCATTAGAAATCATTACGATTGAACAAGAAAATTCACCGGCGATACTCAAGGTTCGCTCAGAGCTCGTTAGTTTTCCCCTTAGCACAGAAACACTAACACTCATCAATGCCATGAAAAATAAACTCTATCAACTCGAAGGGGTCGGGCTAGCCGCACCACAGGTCAAGGAGAACAAACAAATCATAGCTATTTATATTCCGGAAGATGCCGCTCTTTTACGCGACAATGTCAATCCTTACCCCATGCACATTTTGATAAATCCACGTTATGAAAAAGTAGCTGATTCGACATTGGTCGATGATTTTGAGGGCTGCTATTCGGTTGCGAGCAAAGCAGGAAAAGTCCCCAGGTATCAAACCATTAAACTGACCTACCAAGATGAACAAGGAAACACACTACAACAAGTTGAGTCGGGATTTTACGCTCGCGTTCTGCAACACGAAATTGATCATCTCAATGGTATTTTAATCATT
>CAMBDN010000159.1 GCA_945865355.1 Legionella genomosp. 1 | reverse complement strand
CGTGATTTATTCAATGAGGTTATTGCCTCTTTTATTGGGTCATTCGCTCCAGGCATGGAGCATATGAATTCGAAATTTCAGGCTGTTGTCAATGCGTAACTTCTATGAGGGATGATACAGCCAAAGCCGCTGCTATGAGAGTTTTTTTAATGGTCATTTCAATCCTTATTTAGTTCCCGCAAGCCTTATTTTTTTAATACAATTTTGTATCAAACTCATAAAACTCTCCATGGTAACTGCTCGCCCCTATCAGCCACTGCGTGTCTAACAGGGGCGAGCAGTTACCAAAAAATTATATTAAAGGCAATAAGGCAATAAGGCAATAAGGCAATAAGGCAATAAGACATCCTAAATTGATCAGCAAAAAAGTGATCAACGCTGGTTCGTCCGTTAATCGGTCTCTTTTTAGCTAAAAATCGATGATCAATTTTTTAAATTTGACGCAACAATTCTTTTCTGCAACAAGGAGTTATGCTAGATTCGCGCACTATTTTGCTATTGAGAATATGGATGTTTCTCAAAGAATCACTGGATTTTGCTCAGAATTTTATCAAATCAGTTAACAAAGCCATTAAATTGGAAACTCCGGGAAAAGCCTTATCCCGCGCTCAATGCTACTGGTTATCTTTTTGCATTACTGCCGCCATATTAACAAACAGTGTTTGTATGAGGGGTGGTGCCAAATGGCCAAGCAGCCTGGTATTGATGGATCGAGCCGAGGTTTGATCTTGAGCCTGCTGACTGACTATGCCTTACTTCTTCATCCTGAGCAGAAAGCCTTATTGAAACACAACCTCCCTGCATTGACTGTGGGGAGTCTACGAGATCACATTCGTTTTGACGCGATAATGATCTCCATACAGCAAATCATTGATTTAGATAACCCAGCAACCAGCTTGCAGGAATGCCAGCAACAAATAAAGTGGTTCCCCTTGCCTCATCGAAAAAAAATCTTAATCAGCGGATTTTAGGGCGACTTGAGCCAACACCTTCATTGAAGTACAGAAAAACGGGTTAGATCAGAATGAGCCATATTTTGCAAATTTAAAAACTTGATCATCGAGTAAAAGATGAAATTTCTATGGACGAAGCAGGCATCTATCGCTTTATGATTATTGCTGAGCAACCCTATGCTGGGCGTATGGCACGTCAAGTGCAGCGCGCATTTAATGCAGAAATTCATGCGCAGGATTTAGGAAAAGTGATTAAATCATTTGTCGTAGAGGGCGTGGGCTCTGGCATCCCAAGAGAGGATCTATCCAATATAGAAGTCTTAAAGCGAGTTAACTCTGAATTGGGTTCTTTAATGGCAGAACGATTCTATGACGCTCGCTTGCGTCTATCACAAGGAGATTTGAAGGTACCATTACGAGATCCAAAAATACTAATGTTTATGGATCGCGATGCAAAATTACGCACACGGCAAGAAATGAATGCTGCAAGTGCGGCTAGCCCAGGTCCATAAGCACTGTATCCCACTTGAAGGGCTAGCGTTTGAATAACTAAAATTTAAGGTATGTTGGTTGATTGTGCCACCCATACCGCACTGCCATTAAGTTAAGGAATTTTTATCGTTTACCTCAATCCGTTCGGACCGAGGTCAATGTATGCTTTAACGGAATGGCAGTGAACCCATACCTCACCCCTTGTTGTTTAATTTTTTCTCAACATGCTTGTTTTAGCGAATTAGCAGAGGGTGCATCCATTTGCCATTATTTTATGTTTTTTTTTTGAACAAAAATGGTATAATACACCCTTATTTTCATTCCATAAATGTTGCAGATGCTCTTTGGGGTATGATGTGACCCATACTATTTAGACAGGAGATTTTATTATGTTAGGTCCATTTTGGTGTGTTGAATCAAATGCATGGTTACGTTTTAATGTCGCGGAAGATGGCCATTATATCGCACAAATGGCCGCTATTGATGAGCATAATCATGGCTTAACATCTCCCTGGGAAACGATTGCTCCAACGACGTGGCATGTACTAGATGAAGAGCGAAAGCATGGTTATTATCATTTGGCTGATGGGGTGCTATACCGATGGGGTGGAAAAAATCTCATAACTGGCCGAGTAGAGGTCTCTAGAAAGATTTCTTTGAATAATAATTGGGAGCGAGAACGATCCAATCCATTTGCTAGCTATGCACTGTCAACAGCGCATACTGCAGATGGATTTATATTTCCATTAACCCCCGAACATCAAAAAGAGCAATGGCAAGCATTTCAACAGGCCGATCTATTTGAGCGAATTGGACACGAACTAGACAGCCCATTTACCATGGATCAACGCGCTGAATTAATATCATTTGCCCCATTACCACTAGCAAGCCATTATCTAACCTACGAGGCTTATCTGACTGAACTTCGAGCCGCAATCGAAAATGAAGAAAATCAATTTCATATTCAGATAAACCAGCAAGCATCAAGAACAGTTGATTTTCAGACACGGCTTGATAGTCCAATTGATAAAGATTCATTGTTCCTCATGAAAAAGAGATTTTATCTGGAATTAGTAGCAGGAATTTACAACCATATTCGTGAACAATTTTATTTGCCAACAGAAGCCTTAGAATTGCCCATCACTCCCCCGCCGCCAGCATCGAGGGACGAACATGCAGCTGACCAAGCAGGAGCTCCGGACCACTGGCAAGAGAATTGGGAAGAGCTTTTTGGTAATTTCGACGCACCAGCACCTGAGAGCGATCGAGCGGCTATTGATCCAGACGAAGAAAGTTGGGAAGCAAATTGGGAAGAACAGTTTGATAGTAACGCCCCCTCACCAGCGAGTGAAGAATGGCAAGTAATAGACGATATCGATCCCGCCTTGTATCCCTTAGTTGAAGGAGCGGGGTTTCACACACAAGGAATAATGAATTTAGTAAACTCGAGGCTTAATCCCATGCATCGCGAAGAACTATTAGTGCGACTGGTCGCTAGCATGGAAGGTATTTTTAGCCAACATTACACGCTCTTATCAGACTACTACAACAGCCTGGTGCCAGTAATCCACGATGAGAACAATGAGTACCATCAAGCAATACAAGCCATCGCTTTTGACGAAACAAACGTTGATCAAGACATGAATCCTACGCACGATGAGGAGAGAGCAGCGCAATTAAGACAAGAAAAGATTGATTTCTTATTCAACGTTCTGAAATTTGAGCTGAGAAACATTGGTCTGCATATCGAAATGGCGACTCCCGACGCAGCGATCTTTGGTCAAGGGAATGATAGAGCGAGCAGTCCTGATGCACCAACACAGCCATTGCCTCATCATAGGGCCGCTCCTATTGATGAAACGACACCTCATGAAGAAGAGCCGTTCACTGCGGAGCTAGAAACACCTACCGCCCGATCAGAAACGATTTTTGACACAACGACTGATAAAATGCACGAAGATAACTTGCTTCGTAACTCACTCGAAGCCTTTCAAAATACCATACAACGTTTGCCAGAAAAAATTCAGCAGCAACTTGCTACCGAAGCAAAAGTCATGGTCGATGGACTAAACCGTGAGAATCCCGAGTCTGCCATTACTAAATTCCAACAAAACTGCAACAGCCTACTGCAAAAATATGCTCCTCCCTCAACATCAGCCATTATCCTCAAAGCTGTTGCCACTGTAGCCATCACGGCCGCTGTCACTGTCATTGCTGCAGCAATTGGTTTTGGTATAGGCTTCGCCGCAGGCTTGTGGACAGGCCCCGGCGCATTCATCAGCGGTGTTTTGACGGGTGCTGCAGCAACGACCACTATCGCAACCAGTGGTGCTATAGGTCTTGGATTCGGTGCATTAAGTGCATATCACTTCTTCAAGCCTCAACCAACACGGTTAACTGGAGTGGCCCACGCCGCAGTTCAAGATGCGGTTAACAGCTTTGTTGATAAGACAAGGGAAAATATCGCGGCGGTCATCTAAGGCCCTTCCTGGATTCCCGTATTTCGCTTTGCTTCATATGGGCTAAAGTGTTTCGATTAGCTTCGGACCTTAGTCTATCAGGAGCAAAACGAACTGCGGGACCTTCGCTATAGATCCCCATGCATCGCTCGTTGGTTGATTTTTTACGAAAATATTCATAATGTGTAACCTTCTCACCTATAAATAATGATCTCATGATGCAATATATTTGGTTTCACCCTTTATACATCAAGGAAACATTACCCAAAATAGTTTTCGGCCAAATGGAAAACTCGAGAAAGAACGGCTATATCGTCCTTCAGGAAAACGAACTAGGTCATGTTCGTGCCAGCGACCATTTAACGCTAGTTGGCCATTCAACACCGCCGAAGAAACCACACGAACCAACAGCAGATGATGAAGACTCTGATTTCGATGATATGGGTGGTTATATTCAAGGAGATACCGCAGAAGAATGTGTCGCTCGTTTAAAAAAAGAGGGGCTGAAACATCCACCCCAAATTTTATCATTAGAGTGTTGCAACGCAGCGGTAAAAGACGGTATCGCACAAAAATTATCAAGCCACCCTTTTTTTATTAATACCATCATTGAAGCCAATACAAGCGGTATTGGTAGAAACCCTGGTGGTATCAAATGGTCGATGACCCACGATAAATACGGGCGTGTGATCGTTAATCACAAAAGGAACCCTTGGCAATTTCTTCTTGCAGGTCAAATCGTTGCAAAACATGCTCATGGAACATATGATGTTAAAGAGGTTGTAACAAAGAAATTTCAGCACGATTCTCAGGCTCACTTTCTTCCACCTTATTCACCGGGTCTTTTCGTTGCTCAGAAAATTGATAATAATGAAAAAAGAATCAGGCTAGATCAAACAATATCAACAGAGCTCGACCAAGAGCCACAAACTTCTGCCTCAGCCACCGCAGGAACCGTTTAATTTGATTCTTAACAATCCACAAAAAAGGTACAGCTAGAAATAAATATCTGCGGGCTCCCGTATGATTTTTATATAAAGTAGAGGCGACCAGTGGTCGCCTTCAGGCATTGTCATTGTATGAGATGAAACGACGTATCAGGGAAACAATCGGGTTAAACTGTTTTAATAATTGTCAGATAGTCTTGAAACTCAGGGTCTTTTCCATGAACCACATTCAGATAAGCCTTCTTGATTTTGGCCGTCATTTTACCAACACCCCCCTTCCCAAGCAGCTTGTCATTAATCGAGCGGATAGCCGTAACTTCTGCAGCGGTGCCGGTGAAAAATGCCTCATCAGCTTGGTACGCATCATATAGAGAAATTTCTGCCTGAATCACGGTAAAATCCAACTTCATCGCGAGCTTTAGTACCGTATCCCGCGTAATACCTGCCAATATTCCACCTAAAGGAGGTGTATAGATAATACCATCTTTGACCATAAAGAAATTCTCACCAACCCCCTCTGTAATGTGCCCCGCGCTATCTAACAGTAATGCTTCATGATAATGCGTGCCTTGTAGCTCCAATAATGACCACAAAGTTTGGCATCAACCACCGTTGAATCCGGGTGAATACGAATGTAACGACTGGTTTTTATATCCACACTATCATGGGGCAGATAAGCACCCCACGGCCAACAAGCAATCACTAGCTCAACTGGATTGCCAATAGGATTTACTCCCATTTTTCCATAGCCATAATACGCAAGAGGACGAATGTATCCTTCTTTTAATTTATTGACTCACCTTACGCACTGATCCTTGCCTCATAGCTAAAATCCATTAAAATTCGCCTCCTGGTTTTAGGGAGGGATAGCATGGACATGCTTGATATTTATACTGACTATCTGATTTGACAAAACAAATATGCAACTGCAACTGGTTTGTCAGATATGGTTGATGGTGAATTTTCACACGATAAAGTAACTCGGTTTCTTTGAGAGGAGGATTTCGATTCAAAAATGCTGTGGAAATATGTTAAGCCAGCTGTTCGCGAGCGCGAAACTCAAAACGGTGTTCTTATCCTTGATGATTCGATAGAAGATAAACCGTACACCGATGAAAATGATGTGAACTGCTGGCATTA
>CAMBDN010000158.1 GCA_945865355.1 Legionella genomosp. 1 | reverse complement strand
ATGGGTAGGTTATTAAGTTTGAGATCCCGTATTAACGTGAAAGGTCACCCTTTTAGGTGAACGCTTCGCTTTAAAATTAAAGGATGATGGTGATGCATCTTTCATGTTCATTGAATGAATGACTATCTCACCATTGACAAGAAGTAGCGCTTTTTGGGCAAATAATCCATGCGGATCTATCGCCAGATCAAACAATTCAGTCACCTCACTTGCCGTTAAATAACGATGCTTCACCAAAGCTTGCAAAACACTTGTACAGGTTGCCATCGCTTCTTTTGTATGAGGTAGGGTGTATTTTGGTTCAAATGTATTGTCAGACCTATTTGGTTTATATTGAGTACATAAGCGAAGCAATCTATGCCCCAATGGTGCGTCAGTTATCTCCTCTTTTTCAAAAGAAGCTCGTAAAATACCCATTGCAGGAACCAGGGTTTTCAAATAATAATTAACGCCATATTGAAGATTCACTTCACAAGCAGTCTTTGAATAAATTTGCTCAATACGATAAGAACCCAAGGCAATTTCTATCATAGAAATTGAGGGAGCAACATTCGATTCGATTGTAATTACATAAGGCATACGACGGCTTCCTAAACCATAGCCACACGGCTATTTGTGCCTTAATGAATAACAATGGCCAATCAGATTCAATATGACAGCATTTCTTACATAATGATTTTATTGAAGCATTAAGTGATAAAATAAAAAACATTTTGCGTTTATTCTTGACACAATCTGATTGGGCGTATAATTTTAAACATATGGAAGACTTCTATTTTCGTTGATATTAGCGAGGAAATAATGGAACTAAAAATTAACTCTCAACCTGATGATGAGTCATGTGGTCCAACTTGTTTGCACGCCATTTATAGACATTACGGATTAGACATCCCCATAGAAGAAGTCATTCAAACGATTGACAGATCGCCTTCAGGGGGAACATTTTGTGTCTCTATTGGTAAGCATGCATTACAACATGGGTTTCAGGCCACTATTTATATCAACAGCTTAATCATTTTTGATCCCAGCTGGTTTGTTAATGGAGAGGCTGATAATAAATTACTAATCGATAAATTAGAGGCCCAGATGCATGCCAAAAATGATCCTTACATTACCAATGCAACTGTCGCTCTTGTGGATTATTTAAAATTAGGTGGGAAGGTTTGTGCTTACCCGCTGAGTGTGAAATTATTAAATAAATTTTTTTCGAAGAATATTCCTGTTATAACCGGTTTAAGTGCTACTAATCTATACTGGTGCACCAGAGAGGACTTTACTGACGAAGGAAAATCTGTTTACGATGATATTCGTGGCAAGCCATGTGGGCATTTTGTCATTCTCTGTGGTTATGATTCGAAGAAAAGAAGCGTGGTCGTTGCTGACCCTTATGGTGCAAATCCAATGCATCATAATAATTATTATAAGGTTAATATAAATCGATTGATTAACGCGATCCTGCTTGGTGTAATCACCTATGATGGAAACCTTACTGTCATCGAACCCAAAGAAAAATGAAATAACATTAAAGGTTAAATATATAAATTATCATATAATCAAAGAATTACAGTTTACTATCGGATTGAAAGTCCTGGAATCTGTCGTTCTTGTTCTGATACCGAAATGGCATTTCTTACAACGTGATCTCATTTCTCCATGCTGTTGATGATAGATTTAATAGCCCTACCACTATGAATAAAGGCCATATTATGGAATAATTATTGACCAACCACGGCAATATTAGACTACTTATATGAAAATAAAAGCAATTACTTTAATGATCTTTACTTTTTTTCCTGTCATCTTATTCGCTAGTACAGCGACGTGTCCTTTATCAAACGGAATCAATGTACACACCTCAAAGCAAATTTTAAATATTTGTAAACACGGTAGTGTCATTAAGACCTTTAAAGTCGCTCTCGGATACAAAGGTGTCGGTAAAAAACAAGCGGGTGATAAAAAAACTCCGATTGGTTTATATGGGTTAGCGTATCCAAGAAAATCCAATCAATTTAAAGTCTTTATTCCAATCCTTTATCCAACTAAAAAACAATTAGCCGCAGGATATACCGGTAGAGATGTAGGAATCCATGGACCAACTCAATCATCTAATGTGTTTGGGTGGTTAAACAACTTACCCTACTCAACACGTGGATGCATTGCTGTTGGTAAAAACAACTATATCGAGTATGTGGCTAATTGGGTAAAAGCCAATCCTGGGACCAAAGTTTTAATTATTTAGTAACGCCCCAGGTAAGGTTAGTTAATGGTATACCTTATGACCTGCTCATCTTGGCTTTAGAGAGTCAGGTACCACCGCTTCCGCTTCGACCTCAATCGTCAGCCCAACGGTAGGTCTTCGCCTTTTACCAGAGGCTTGTGCTGGTAGTTGTGCCAAGAAGCCATGCACACTTGTGCCTAAAATCCTACAACGTCCTGGCTTTACTGCAAGCGCTACTTCATCTCGAACTTCCATAGATAAAGCAGCCTCAGGATCTCTTACACCAGCGGCAAGAACCGCCGCACTGGGTAAGAAAACTGGAGACTGAGACGACTTATCAGATAACGCCCCTGCTAAACTAACTGCAGCCAATTGTCCAAATGGAGAAGTTAGAACAATTTCAGCACCGACCATCATTGGATTATTTCTAAGTACAATCTGAGTGGAGGACTCCGGTATAACATGTGTCTTATATACAGTTCCCCTCCCATCCCAAATCTCACCCGCCAAATGCATACCACAGATCTGCCGTAACCCTAAACCATTGCCACCAAAATAGAATAGGCTATCATCTTTTTTTTCACTGAGCATCGCTTCATTTTTGTATGAGCGACTGTCAATCATCTTTTTAAATGCTGCTAAGTAATCGCTAGTAAAACCCCCAGCATTATCGGTAACTATGACCGAAATACTGTCTTCATTTATTTCAAATTTAATTCTCATTTCTAATACAGTCGTATCACTTATATCTAACAAATAACCTCTGATAATGGCATCCATGCTATTTTTTAACAATTCAACAAATTGTGCATCCATCGTATAAAGCACATGAGGTTTCTCGGTGCTGATAGGGTGATCAAAGGCTGATGCAAGGTATTTTTCTACTGCTTTTTCTTCATCACATTGCGTTTGCAACAATTTTTTTATCTGCACCCAATGCAATGCGCCAAGTAGATCACTAGTGAGCTGGTTCAGGGTGGCTCGTTCCATTTCAAATTTTTCTCGTTCAGCCACCGTCACTGGTTTCTCGGCTACTTCTTGGCTGATGATTTTACTTACGAGGCAATAAGCACCAAGATCAAGACTAAGCTTTACAGATAACTTTTCATCTCCGAGTGTTAGTACAATATTGGTCATTAACATCCTCATAGGGTTGATCACAATGGTTATTAAGTAGCGCCTCAAAAATGCATTCAAGGCCTGGCACACAAATTCACTAAATACACTATTTCTAGTGTATTCATCAAGAACTTCGTGAATTTCACTTGCCCGCTAGGACTTACGAACCGCTAAGGAAGACACAACCAAATAATACTGAGAGATGAAGCAAGGCTGATTCCCCAAATGATTGATCGTAAAGTAGACCAATTAATCAGATAGAGAACATGATACACGCATCTGACAATCAAATGTAAGATGGCAAGCCATTGTATGGTCGGTGATGTGTGTTGGGTCGCCAATGCGGTCAGTATGGCTGAGGAGAAAACAATTAACGATTCAAAACTATTTTGATGTCCTGCAGCAGCACGTGCGCCAAGACCCGTCAAGGATGCTTGTTGCGCTCGTGGATGATTATTATCGTAACCGCCGGGTTGATTTTTCATAGCAATGGCCAGAGGAATTTTAGAAAAATAGGGAAGGAGGCAAGCTATAAAGAGGCATAAAATTAAGGTGTACATCATTCACTCTAGTCATAAATGGTCATTTTTTATGGTAGCCGATTTTGCGAAGCTTGTCATAACTCTCTTCAGCTCGCTGATTCTGGATAAATACAACGAACTCTTGCTCCCAGTAGATCAATAGTATGATTTTTAACGGAACAAGTAAGACAGCAGAATTTACAACATAACATCCCCTCACCCTATTAACCAAGGCCTATAAAAATTATTCACCATATGTGCCAACGTTATAATTGCGTCGTCAGAATTTTTTGCCTTGCGAACACCATTTGTAAATATAATATAACTGCTTTACTATAATATTTTGCTTATACACTGGAACGTTTTAATAGCCATGTATGAAGATCGAATAAGGTGTGTCGATGAACAGATTTATCGCATTTGTTTCAGCCGTTGTTATCACATCTAACGCTTTTTCTGCCAATTCCGCGCAAGATTTGTGTTCGACGGAGGGATTAATGCGTTTAATTCCGCAACTCAAAAATAAAGATGGGAAATTTCAAATTCCTGATCCTGTACGCGATCCAAAAACATTTTTAGATGTTCATACCTCACTCACAAACATCATCGAAATTGCGATGGCACAAGCGAATATAACTGCAAATCCTTATCAAATTTCTGGACAAGGAAATACGCCTTTAAAATTCAGTTCTGCATGGCGAAGTGCCGAAGTCGGCATTCAGACGAATGGGCAAGAAGTTAGCTATCCTGATGGTAACCACTTTGCCTCCTATGGCGGAGTATCCTTTATGAGTGGTATCACCCTATTAAAACAGGGAGCGGGCTATTATTACTCCATCAACAAGCCAGATCACTCAGTACCCGCTCTGGTGTACGTTCAACCGACTGTCTTACCCTGTGTAAATCGAGTCAACTTGGCTGCAGCAAACACCGTTGGCAGTTGGTTAACGCCAACCTACGCATTAGGAACAACAGACGGTCAAGCATATTTAGTACTGGACAAATGCATTGATCTTGGCCACGCCACCCAGCAGAATGGCAATTCATATTTAGCCCCAAATGCGATATTATTTTCAGCGATGCAGTGGGCTGACAAAGATGAGCTAAAACACATGCGCACGAATCAAAAAGCCCATGTTCACTAAAGCCTGCAAGATGTTATTCAATCCCTGGCGCATACATGGCTTCATTTTGATGATGATCCTTGTCCAGCCAGTTGCACTTGCAACCGATAAAACATCAACAGCCCCCACTGTTACAGAAAATAAAACAAAACGCCCTATTGAACCCCATGTTGGTATTAGCTCGAACCCAGGTGCCGTCAATGAAGTAACAGGAACCGGAGCTGCTCAAACTTATATAGAAAAAAAACTGGGTATATCGAATAATCACGGGATACGTATGGGTGGTGCGTATTTAGCGGATACCAATGATCTATTCTCTGGCGGAATACCCAATAACACCAAGTGGACATCGAATAGTTTGTTGTTATTGGATCTTTCAATTGATACCGAAAAATTTGTTGGTTGGAAGGGTGGGTTATTTGGTGTCGAGTTTCTCCAATTCAATGGGCAAGATACAAATGCGCAAGCTGGCAGTATTCAAGGTTACAATAGTTTGCCAGGCCCCCTACCCCTCAATCGTTCTGAGCTGTATGAGCTTTGGTATCGACAAGAATTATTCAATAAAAAACTGGTTGTTCGCGTGGGAAAAACGGTCCCTACGTTTGATTTTAATAATGTGAGCAAACCAGTTTCTCTCACTGCGCAGCAATTGTTTATCCCAACGGTCAGTGGATTGATTTATACGCCACTGTTTGTAAACCCCAGTCTCTTAGGGGTCATGCCAGGTTACTATAATTCAGCTTATGGTATTACGCTTAATTTTGCACCGGTGAAGCGTTGGTATGCATCCGTTGGAGCATACGATGGGAATGGAGCACAAGGTGTGCAAACGGGTTTAACAGGGCCCTCTTTCAATGGATCTTATTTTTATATTGGCGAGACAGGGTTAACCTGGCTACAGGGGAAAAATCAACTACCGGGCAACATTGGCGTCGGTGTATGGCATCAAACCGGCCTTTTAAAGGGTACACCCGAACTATCACAACAAGGTGCCACTGGTGTTTATCTTTTTGGAACGCAGAGCGTATGGTATAGA
>CAMBDN010000157.1 GCA_945865355.1 Legionella genomosp. 1 | reverse complement strand
GTTTTTTATCTGTTTCCTAAAAAACAGGAGACAGATAAAAAACTGAGCTCTATTTAACACACTGACCGATCGCACTGTTGCACTTCACTTTTGAATCGGCGATCACTAAAAATCATGGGGTTATTAATAAATTTTTAGGTGATGGTTTTATGGCTATTTTTGGAGTGCCAATTACTGATGAGCAAGATAAAGCGCATGCCGTAAAGTCGGCGTTTCAAATGATAGAAAAAATCCGAACGATGAATAACAGTAAGAGAATGCCTTTTATCCATTTTGGTATAGGCATTCATGCAGGCCCTGCCATGACTGGAAGTGTCGGTTCAGCAGAAAGAAAGGAGTACACCGTCATTGGTGATACCGTCAATATTGCCTCACGCGTTGAGCAATTGAATAAGGAATATCACTCTACATTAATTGTTACCGATGTGGTGTATGAAGCGGTGCGCAAAGATTTTACTTCTTTAGCAAAACACACCGTACAAATACGCGGAAAAAAGGAATCTATAGAGGTATGCATTTTAGATAACTCTTCTTATTATTCTGAGCACAGCAATGTATCTCCTAAATGATGCCCAGGCATGTCGTTAATCCCCAACAAGGAATCGCTGTTATCATCGACAAGACCATGCAGATCACGTATTATCTTTTTAACGTAAGGGAACACGCTCATCCTACCACTATTGGGAGTTAGATCATGTCAGCCGAACCCTATTCGGCCAATCTAGTAAGCCGACTTGTTGTACCCGGCAATAACCGGATCCCACAGGGTTATTATCGCTCGAAGCTGTTCATTAATTCTTCGACAACGAACCCGCTGGTAGCAGCCGCAGGGCCCTTATTATCTTTGCTTGAAAGATTGTGCATCAGCCCAACACTACCACCAATAAGCAGCATTAGAGAAAACATTGAGCATGAATTAAAAGCCTTTCACAGCCGTTTGACAGGACAGCAATATGCCGATGAATTTGTTGTTATTGCCTGTTACTTACTGAGTGCAACTATCGACGAGCTATTGGGGAAAAACTATGTGCGCATCTATGGCCAACCAGCTGAGTTTGCTGCATTTACTCCTTCATCGCATGATGAAATAGGCCCACAAAAACGATTTTTCGATATTTTAAACCACATTAAAGAACGCACAAATCAATACCTGGACTTACTTGAATTAGCCTATTATTGCCTGATTGCGGGCTTTGAGGGTGAGCAACATTTACGTACCGATGGCAGACAAGTACTCGATAATTTAATTGAAGAGTTGTATCAATTAATTCTGCAAAATCGGGCCAACAAACCCCATAGACTCTTTAAAGTAAAGACCAGTGTAATACCGGAATCAAAGAATCATAGGTCAGTCATCGTCGCAATATTGCTTGCTTTGTGCTCAGTCGTATCGATTTATTTCACCAGTCATACATTGCTTGAGTCCAAAGCCAAAAACGTTTTACAGAAACATACCC
The DNA here is from genome assembly GCA_945865355.1 of Legionella genomosp. 1. Taxonomy (GTDB): domain Bacteria; phylum Pseudomonadota; class Gammaproteobacteria; order Legionellales; family Legionellaceae; genus CAMBDN01. Next base: position 4,570 of record CAMBDN010000157.1, on the reverse strand, counting down.
TGCTTGCCAAACTGGAACATTAATGGATAAATCATTACGCGCTTTATGTGACGCTCTAAAAAAAATAATCGGGCAGTTAAAACCACAAACGAATGCCTTGTCCTTTTTGTTACTCGTTGGTAGAGACAACCAGGGTAAAACGACATTATTACGACAAAGTAATTATGAGCACGTTACAGTTGATGCAGAGCGTTGCGCTGATATTTATTATAATCAACACGGCATCATTGTAGAGTTAGGCGAAACGTGGGTCAATCAAAGTAAAAATCTATTGCAATATACCCTTAAACAGTTAAACCGTTGTCACCGGACGTTAAAAATCACAGGTATTATTTTATGTGTCGACATCAATGAGCTATTAATTTCTGAGCCCCTGCAATTTACCGAACACAGTAAAAACCACACCCATTTACTCATGCGTTTTGGTCAAGGCCTAAACTACCGTATTGATTTAGCAGTCATATTCACCAAGTTAGACGCTCTAGCAGGGTTTTGTGAGTTTTTTCAGAACGAACACAGCAGTGATTTAAAGAATCCACTTGGCTTTTCTCTCGATTGGGGAACACGTCAAGGTAAATTTCTGCATAACTTCAAGGCCCAGTTTGAGCAATACATCGAAGTGCTCGGGCAACAGGTTATTCATAAAATGCATCCCGCTCGCTCCAGCATAAAACGTACATTAATTCGTGAGTTTCCCCTGCAATTAGCAAGCTTAGGCCAAGCAATACAAGCGTTCATTCAAACCATTTCACCGCAATTATTTCGCCTGCAAACCATTTATTTCACCAGCGGAGAACAAGGTGGCGTTAGCATTGATCGACTCAATCCAAAAATTCAGCACGAATATGCACTCACTATTCAAGATAAATTTCCGCAATCCATTAATCATCGTGCCTATTTTATTGAAGGAGCGATGAATGCATTTCAAGTGCAGACCAAGCGTTTTAGCCCCCCAAGAAACATCCCTCATAAATGGATCAGTGGGGCTCTCGCAGGAACAGTTACTCTTACTTGTGTATGGTTGGGCTCTCACTACATCAGATCATCGCGTTTAATTGATAAAGTAAGCAAAGAGCTACTAAACTATGATGCGCTGATTGGCCATCAAAATAATGATGTTTCATCCGCGCTATATCATTTAACAAAAGCATCCTCCTACCTCGATAAATTGACTTCTAACTCACTGTATTTACCAACAATACAGCAACTGAAAGAACAACTTCATACCAATACTAAGCAGCATCTGCAAGGGAATTTCTTGCCAACGATCCTTGCCGATATCGAACAGACCATTGTTGATACGAGACAACCACAAACGGCACGTTATGACGCATTAAAAATTTATCTGATGCTCGGTGAACCAACCAAATTTGTTCAAGCCGACGTTTTGGAGTGGTTCCGGCTGCACTGGGAAAATTTACCGAATGAAAATGTACAAAAAAAATTAGCTTTGTTAAAACAAGTACTTCAACAACCATTCCAGCCCGTTGCCATCAATCAACAGATTGTTAGTGATGTTAGAAATTACTTAAATGCTCTGCCAGCAAGTTATCTTTACTACACGCTTGCTAAAAGCAATTTTCCCAAAGATCGGCAGCCAATTGTTATCGATGGTTTCGACTTAGCCGAGAAAGAATTACCCAGTTATTTAACGAAATCCGGTTTTCAACAAGTACTTGGTGAATTATCGTCAATCAGCACCCAATTACAGGCTGATAATTGGGTCCTTGCTCGTCAAGATCTAAATAATTTATCAACACTACTTCAACAAGCTTATTGCTATGAATATGTCCTTTGGTGGCAGAATTTTATGCGTCGTACCACCCCTCAACACTTCCAAAATTACCAACAAGCTCGCCGCTTAACTCAGGCATTGCATCAATCTGACGCCATATTCAAATTAGTTGATCTTATACAACAGCAAGTAGGCCCTGAAACAGGGGAGTCTTCCAAGGTATTTAACCAAGAAATTGCGAGCAAATTTACTGATCTGAGCCTTATGAGCCATTCTGCTGTCCGTGAAGTAACGACCACTCTAAATGAATTAGAAAAATTTCTAGCGACCTTAGCAATGGTGAATGATGAGGGCAGAACAGCCTTTACACTGACAAAAGCACGGTTTGAGGGTGATAAGCTCTCAAACCCGCTTAGCGCACTTTATGCACAAGCACATCAATTACCCGAGCCTATCTCTACATGGGCTAAACAAGTCGCCGACGACACTTGGTTTATCTTAATTAACGAGAGTAGAAATTACATTAACAAACAATGGCAACAAACAGTAGTCCGTGAATACCAAACGACCATTGCCAAACGTTACCCCTTTGATGCAAGCCAAACGCAAGAAGTCGTCATTGCTGATTTCGATCGTTTTTTTGCCAATCATGGCGCGCTGAATAACTTTATAACACAGTACCTCAAACCCTTTTTGGATACGTCTCAGCCACAATGGCAACCGAAGCAATTAAATAATTATGTTCTGCCAATCTCTGCAGAAATGATAAATGAGCTCATACGCGCTAATGTCATTACGAACATGTTTTTCCCAGAACAGAGTGAGACCAGTAAAATTGAATTTAGCCTGGAAAAGTTAAGCTTAGACCCTGTAGTCGCTAATTTGCAGTTAATTATTGGCACCACCAAACTCAAAGACACCCAAGACAGCGAGTCATTAACACACTTCCACTGGCCACAATCAAATGCTACTTTGACATTGAATTCGATCGAAGGCAATCAGTATGAGTTAGATGAGATTGGTCCTTGGGCTTTCTTTAAAATGCTGCAAAAAGTGAATGTACTCGTTGATGAACAGGACAGTTCCAGTTTACAAATTCTTTTTGAGGTCAATGGCAATTCAGGACGTTATATCTTAAAAACTCAGAATCAGATAAATCCATTCATCCCAGGGATATTGAATGGATTTATCTTAAATGATTCTATTGCTTGAAGTTAAATTTAATCGTATAAAAAGCAGTTGAATCCACTGCTTTTTATAGGTAAATGGAGACTAAACCCTAGCATGTATCTCATTATCTGTAGAGAAGGTCTCCTGATTCAATACGCTTCTCGGAGCTTCACCCCCACCAAAGAAACGAGCATCCTGAGTCGTCCTAGCTTGGTGCCCAGCAGCAGCGGAAAAATCGACTTGCGCATCCCTTCTTCCTGCACGAGCTCTCAAAATTGGAGTAAGCTGGTTAAGCTCTTGTGACAAACCTTCTTCAGAAGCATCACCTTGGACATAATATGAGTGATACTCATAACGTGTCTCATGGTCTACACCATTAACTTTATGCGGACTTGGCTGTTTAATAATATCCCGAGTTAGTGGATGAACAGCATTCCCACGTGCCTCTCCCTCACCAACAAACCAAGTCTTTAATAGATCTTTATCAAAAATATCTGCAACACCAGGAACTGGCAACCATTGTTGGCCAACCTTGTACTGCTTAGTAAGCACAATCGTGTCTTCTCGCTCCGGACGTCCAGCCAAAATACTGCAGTTATCCGTTTTTAACCGTTGTAGATTTTTATATGACTCAAGCTCAACAGCTGCTTTTAGCACACGAGCATCATCAGTAGATAGGATCTGACCTTGACGCATACGTGCTTTAAGAGCAGTAATTCTAACGTTTTGCTCTTCAGAGGGTTCAAGCGCTGTTAATTCCGTTGTTGTTAGTGGCGCTGAGCGATTCGCTTTAAGTGCTGCAATTTCTACTTGCGATAACTCTAGTCGAGTATACTCTTCTGCAGTCATTGGCTGTCTAGCAGCATTTGCAGCTTGCTCAGTAAGTTGGTGAATCATCGCTTGATAATCAAAACCTCTCAACCCTAATAGCCCAATTGCATTTTGGGCCGTGTTTTGTGTTGCAGCTGGATTCTCTACTTGCTGTTCGCGTCCAAATGCAATGCGGAAGAAATTTGCTATGGTAGAGAATAGACCATCACTCCAACCTTTTCTAACACCCTCAAATGGGGCTACTATTATCGTACGCAACGCCGAGTATGCAACTAATATCGGAAAAATACCGACCAGTAACCCTGTCAATGCAGTTGTAACAACGATAGCTCTTAGAATTGATGGCAATAGTCCTAACCCTGCTCTGCTTGCATTATACCCTATTACGCCGCCTAAAATTGGAATGGCGATCCCTGCGCGTACTGCTGCAACAAATGTGATTGATGCCAATCTGTACAATCGGGCCAATGGATACAAAAAGAATCCCAAGGCAGCACCTAGAAAGGAGCTAATAAAAGAGAACATAGCAAGAAGTGCTCTGCGTATAGCTTGCAACATAATTTAAGTCCCGGTTTGGTTTAAAAAAAATGCACTATAGCATATCGCCGTTTCAACAGTGAAGTGCAACAGTGGAACTAGGGTTTAGTCCCGCGAAGAAGACCTCAAATGGTGTTTTAAATTGTAGCACTTTTCTAGGGCGATTGTTCAATCGATTTTCAATGGCCTGAATTTCATTATCAGACACCCCTGTAAATTCAGTTGATTTTGGTAGATATTGACGTACCAAACCATTGGTGTGTTCATTGAGTCCACGCTCCCATGAGTGGTATGGGG
>CAMBDN010000156.1 GCA_945865355.1 Legionella genomosp. 1 | reverse complement strand
TATTTTCAAGTACCGCAACGACTTATGGCTCGCCCGCAAATTCTCAAACAAGCTATATCGATGCGGGGTTACCGGGAGTATTGCCCGTACTAAATCAATCTGCCGTACAAATGGCGGTGCAATTCGGGTTAGCGATTGGGGCTGAAATCAATCATTTATCATTTTTTGAACGTAAAAATTATTTTTATCCTGATTTACCCAAAGGCTACCAAATTAGTCAATTGCAACGCCCTATCGTCAGCAATGGCCAATTGGAAATTTCAACTGACGATAACATGATTAAGAAAATCATCATTGAGCGAGCCCACTTGGAAGAAGATGCGGGAAAATCACTGCATGAAGCGCACCCTACCTATACCGGCATAGATTTAAACCGCGCAGGCACACCTTTGCTAGAAATTGTAACAACACCCTGCCTTTATTCAGCTAGCGAGGCTATTAGCTATTTAAAATCACTGCATCAGCTACTACGGTTCTTAGATATCTGTGATGGCAATATGCAAGAAGGTTCTTTCCGTTGTGACGTCAACATTTCATTAAAACCAGTAGACTCAAAGCAATTAGGAACAAGAACCGAGTTAAAAAATCTTAATTCATTCCGTTTTATTGAAAAAGCAATTTCCTTTGAACAACAAAGGCACCAGGATCTTCTAGAAAATGGACAACTGATTACGCAAGAAACACGCCTTTACTGCCCCAACACAGACACAACCCAACTGCTTCGTAGTAAAGAAAATGAAAATGATTACCGCTATTTTCCAGATCCTGATTTGCTTCCTATCCAAATCACCGCTAAAGACATAGAGTACATCAAGGATTGCATGCCAGCACTTCCTTCAGCGATTCGACAGCGCTTGGAGAAAGAAGATAATTTGACCATTATTGACATTGATTTCTTACTGACCTCTCCGGCGCTGGTCCACTTTTTTGAGGACGTGAAACGTCAAAGCCATGCTGATGCAAAAACCATTATTAATTGGCTTAAAGGTACCTATTCTGCGGCACTTAAGGAGAAAGGACTGACGTTTGAACAACCCCCCGTAGCAGCCACCCAGCTAGCCTGTCTACTTGATCGATTAACAGACAACATCATTCCAGTTACTCTTGCAAAAACAATTTTTGGCCAATTGATGACGGGAGCACAACACATTGATGAGTTGATCACGAAATCCGGGTATCAACAACAAGATGATACCCAGTTGATAGAAGAAATTATCCGTACCACAATCACCAATTATCCCCAACAAGCGGCAGATTATCGCGCTGGAAAGGACAAATTACTTGGATTTTTTGTAGGCCAAGTGATGAAACAGACGAAAGGGCAAGCGGATCCTGCGCAAGTTAATACGCTACTGATTAAGCATTTGGCGTAAATATCCTGGTTATAAGCGTCAATACACCCTAATTCAACAGTATGAAGTTTGCCGATATGTGATCCAGTTTTTCACCGTAGTGGCATTTTGAGTTATAAAATAGCGCTATTGGCTTACCCACAAAGCGCTACCAAGCATCTCTTATATTTTTAGGATATTGAACTATACTTAAAAAAAGGTGGACTACTGAGGATTTGAGACATTTGCAGCCTTGCAATAATGCGAGTTATACCACCTACATTGAGGCAATAATGAAAACAGGGATAACCGCATATCAACAGATCGGGCTAGAAGAACGTTATCAGCGTTTATTTGAAACCGCTCAAGATGGAATTTTAATTTTAGATGCTGGTACCGGAAAAATCTTAGATGCTAATCCATATATTTCTAAGTTGTCAGGGTATTCTAAAGATGAGCTCTTGGATAAATTCATCTGGGATTTAGGTTTTATCAATAATATTGTGGAAAATAAAAGCAAGTTTATAGAGCTACAAAAAAAAGGTTACGTGCGCTATGAAGACCTCCCTATTGAGACGAAGCAGGGAGAGAGGCATTATGTTGAGTTCATTAGTAATAGTTATTTAGTCGGTAGTACTAGCGTTATCCAATGTAATATCCGCGATATCACTAGAAGAGTGGGTCTTGAAAAAATAAATGCCGAGCTTGATATGATGTATCAAGTCATCCTGCGTTGCAATCAAGTCCTTCTTTATGAAACGACAGTAAATACTTTAATTAGCCAGATGTGTAAAGTTCTTGTTACTTCGGGTGGATTTTTAGCGGCTTGGGTTGCAAATGTTCCAGTGACATCAGGTGATTTAATTCATCCTATTGCAGCTGAAGGCGTCGACAAGCGTTATTTTGATATGTTGAAGTTGAGCGTTGATTCAGAAGAGCATATGGGAGAGGTTGCAAAAGCAGTCTACTCCCATCAATTATTGGTACGCCAAGATATACAATATGATGAACACGATATATTTGAGCGTGAGTTTGCTTTGAAACATAAATTTTATTCGGTAGCGGTTATTCCAATTAAGTCTGTAGAAACGAAGCCCTATATATTAGTTGTTTATGGACAGGAAGCCCATGAATTAACGGATGACATCATTATTTTACTACAGAATCTAGCAAGTGATATTTCTTTAGGTATAGATCATCTAAGTATCTATTCGGAGCATTTAAAGCTGGTAGAGAAATTAGAGCTCAGCCTCAATAACACCATTATAGCTATTGCCACAATGGTTGAACAACGTGACCTATATACTGCCGGGCATCAACGTCGTGTTGCCGATTTGTCAGTGGCTATTGCAACAGAGATGTGCTTAACCCCTGAACAAATTACAGGACTCCGTATGGCTTGCGTTGTTCATGATATTGGTAAGATACACGTACCCGCAGAAATTCTTTCTAAGCCAGCTCTACTCTCATATGCGGAATATGAGATTATTAAGACGCACCCCAAGGCGGGCTGGGATGTTCTTAAAATGATAGATTTTCCTTGGCCGGTAGCAGAAATAGTGTATCAACATCATGAGAGACTCGATGGATCTGGATATCCACGCGGTTTAAAAGCCAATGAAATCTCGCTCGAGTCTCGAATTCTTATGGTAGCGGATGTTATCGATGCAATGTTTAGCCATCGTCCCTATCGTCCAGCTTTAGGTATACTCGCAGCGTTACAAGAGATAATGGATCATAAAGGGACGCTCTATGATGAACGCGTTGTGGATACCTGTGTTAAATTATTTATTGAGAAAAAATATGAGATTAAGTGATGAGCAAGCTTCCGGCGGTCTCATAATGTCTTGAAAGACTATTTGCTCATAATCACCATACACATCCAGGGCAAACGCATCTTAAATTACTTGCCTAATGATGGCTTCTCTGAAATCGTCCTCTAAAGCCGCCATAAACCGTTTACGTTTCATACTAGCTTTTCTTGTTATGTCATTTTTAATTAGGTTCAATGCAATATGGCGCATGATAGCAAAATTTTCAGGCGAAGCTTCTGTTCGTATGCGAGATCATATGAATTGCGGGAACTCCCTCCCGATGATTGTGGCTCCGACGTAAGGCTTTTCCATCAATTGCCACAACATCACCTAATGTCACTTCCGATACAGATTGAACCCATTTCATAAAACAAGCTTGAAATTCTTTTGTCTCAATTTTACGCATAACTCGTGCTAACGTATCATCAACAGGAATGCCATCTTTATAAGGTAGGAATTTCCTGAGCCAAACCAATTTGGCTTCACCAAAATCCTTAAGTGATTTCCAACCATCACAGCCAGATACTGTCCCTGCAATAATCAATAGAATAATTTCTATTAATGGATATCGTTTGGTTCTTTCTACTCGTGGATCAGTTAACTTTTCAAAATGTTCGATTAACCCTTTATTCATCTCTATCCCCAATCAGCAAGGTGGGCAGTAGATCATAAGTGGTGTAGTTTGTCGATCCCTAAGCTTTAGTGAACAGAATTAGAAAAAATATCCGAATTTTCTCCGAACCCGTTCGTGCTGAGGAGGCGCGTCACCGATGCTGCGATTTGGTAGGTAGGTCAACGCGCCGTCTCGAAGCATGCGCCGATAGTGCCTGCCAGTCCCCCTTAATTAGGGCTTCTTTTTTTTTGCGACTCCAACCCTGTATTTGTTTTTCAGCAGCAAGTGCTTCTTCTCGTGTAGAAAATTCTTGCGAGTACATCAGTTGAACAGGCAGTCGTGTGCTTGTGTAACAATTAGAGAACATTTTGTTTTGATGTTGTTCAAATCGGTTTTCTAAGTTATCGGTATGGCCCGTGTAGTAGCTTTTATCACTACATTGAAGAATGTAAACCCAAAACATAACATAACTCCATTGATTGCCATCCCTGTGTATGCTTCGAGACGGCGCGTTGGACTCACTGCCACTTCATCGATCCGTATTCGCGCCTCCTCAGCACGAACGGGTGCGGAGTAACTTTAAACATTTTTTTGGATCACAGTCAACTACTCTAAAACACTAAGGCATCCGATTGAGTTGGTTTTATAATTGTTAGATAGGTCCGGGGATCTGGAACAAAATTCAGGAAAAATAAGAGCTATTCCCGGTTTGTTAATTTAATCACGTTGCTCTCAGAATGGCTTATCCACAAGTCCATAGGCCAGGAGAGCTTTCATCGTCTCGGATAGGCCTGTGGACCCTGTGGGTAAGCCATGACACACGGAACTCATACTTTTTGGTTGTGGCCAAGGTACATTCTCGCTGGTGTGATGTATCCGAAAGACTGATGTGGTCTTCGGTTGTTATAATAATCAAAATACTCCGTTAATGCTAGTTCAACCTCTTCGATTGTTTCAAAAGAATACCGATAGAGTTTTTCTTGCTTAACACTACGCCATAAACGCTCTATGAAAATATTATCAAGGTATCTACCTCGTCCATCCATACTGACGGATATTTTATGAGCTTTCAGCGTGTTTATCCAATCATTGGAGGTGAACTGCGCCCCTTGATCCGTGTTAAAGATTTGACATTGTCCTTGCAATAAGGCATTTCTCAGCGCTTCTACACAAAATTCAGCTTCAAGCGTTGGTGAAACGGCCCATTGAACCACATAGCGACTATACCAATCCATAATGGCGAGCAAATAAACATGACCGCCTTTCATACGGACGTAGGTGATATCCGCTGCCCATACTTGATCAGGCCTTGTGATATCGATATCTCGCAATAGATAAGGGTACACGGTGTGCTCTTTATTCGGAACGCTTGTATTTGGCTTTGGGTAGACGGTTTCTAATCCCATGACCTCCATAAGTCTCTTGATACGACGTTTACCAACAGGATAACCAACTTCTTTTGATAGCCACTGTGCGCGCTTAATTTTACCTTCGCATGGATATTGGAGATAATGTTCATCCAGAAACGCCATCAATCGCTCATCTTCTGCTGATATAGGAGACGCTTTGTAATAGTAACTGGAAACACTCAATCCGAGTAGCATGCACTGCTCTCGGATCGTTATTTCAGCGCTGTCATCGCTTAGTTTACGTTTTTCATCTAGGCTCAGGTAGAGACTTTTTTTTTAACCAAGACAATTGTGCCTGGAGCCGACCAATTTCTTCGTACAAAGCATCGACAAGCTCTGTTTGTGCCTTTTTGTCTTTGTCTCGAGCGTTGGAAAACACGTCGGATATCGCTTGTAATGCTGTTTGCCTCCAAGCCCTAATTTGGGTGGGATGAACACCGTATTCGCTAGTCAGCTGAGCCTGTGTTAATTTCCCTTCGATGGCAGCAAGGGCAATTTTTGATTTTTTTGATGCAGTGTAATAATTTCTCTTTTTGGTCATTCTATTCTCCTCTTATACTAGAAGAATAGCTCTTAAAAATACCTTTTTTTCGTCCAAAAATCCGCGCCTATATCAAACCTATTCAATCAGTGGAATGAGACAATTACTGCACCGACTTAATTTTGTTTATAAAAAAGCAAAAACAATTCCTGGCAAAGCCAATGCCGAGTTACAAAGAGCCTATTTAGCGTTTCTAGAAGAGACTCTAAAGAGCAAAGGTAAGGATGATGCTCACTATTATTTAGATGGTGTTCATCCCCAACACAATACACAACTAGCCTATGGTTGGATTAAGAAAGGCCAGGATAAAGTAGTGAAATCAAATTCAGG
>CAMBDN010000155.1 GCA_945865355.1 Legionella genomosp. 1 | reverse complement strand
TGCCACTTGCGGCGGCCTCTACAGATCGATGTTTCCAGGTTGCAGAGATTCTTCTTTCTTGAAGTTCAACCATTCCAGGTGGCGATGCTTCAGGTAAGTCAGCCTTACGAAACCCAATCACATCCCCCATATTAATGGTGCTACCGGCTCTAATAATTGCATGCGCTTCTGCTGCCTTCATGAGTGGTCGCACCGGATTATCAGGATTTGTCCGATTTACCATCGTTGCTCCTAAACCTTGCGCATGCCTTTCTAATGTTTTAATTTGTATCTTTCCGCTTTCCATGCACATGCCACAATGACAAAATTCGCTATGCTCCTTTGGTTCAGGAGAACCACCCATAAGTCGCCTCATCATTTCATCAGACGTTAACATACATGCTCCATCATTAACATATATGATCAATTATAGACCAGAAAATGATTTGTGTATTAGTACATTTGAACAATTTAATGTAAAATTAATGCTCATCAGCTTATTGAAGTATAACGATTCACCAACAGGTTAAACGTTAGAGGAATAGCCGTATTGGATGATGGAGCGCTAGTGAATACCTTAAACAAAGATAGAACAGATAACTATCAGCTATTTTTAGCCGAGCCCTTACATGTCTTATTGGTGGAAGATAATGTGGTTGCCCTGCATTTTATTGAAACGATAATGAAGCAGGCTGGCCTAAAATTCACATCTGCTCTAGATGGTGAAAGTGCTTTAGAACTCGTTAAATCAAATAAATTTGACCTCATCATTACAGATATCGGATTACCTGGCATTTCGGGTTATCAATTGGCCGATGCCATTCGTCAATGGGAAAAAAGTATGCATCAAAATCCCTTGCCAATAATAGGACTTACAGCGCTTTCCCGCTGCGATGCAAACATTGAAAGCGTAGAAACCAGCATCAATAAAATGTTATTCAAGCCAATCAATTTAAATACAGTGCAAGAACTCATCAGGCAATGCATGTACCCCAATTAATATTTTTTTAAAACCCTCAAGTTTATGGAACTACCGCCGATAATACACTAGGGACAATTGAGGATGACGCCATGGCCAATAAAAATAAAGACGTAAAAAGAACCCAATGCAATGATTTGGATTCCACGGGGCTAGCACCTAAAACTGCCGCAACAAGTAATACTACCGTTTTAGATCCGTTTAATTTTGATGAAACGGCTACTCAAATGGCTGCATTAAAGGCACTCATCTTTGATTCACCAGAAACGAGCCAAGCAAAAATTGAATTTATCAAAGAAGAATTAGCCGCCGGTCGATATGAAATACATAGCGGTCGAATTGCAGCTAAATTATTGGAATTTGCGCCAATGACTGAAGAGACTGAGATAGAGATTGAAATTGCTTAGCGTCAAGCTATCCATTAGCCTTTAAAAATCAATCTTAACCTCCCTTTTGCAAAGGGAGGAATTTCAAGAAAAGTCGATTTTCAGTCAATTATCGCGGCTGCATTCGTAATGCACCATCCAACCGTATAACCTCTCCATTGATCATACAATTTTCGACAATATGCATAACAAGAGCCGCAAACTCATCTGGACGACCAAAACGTTTAGGAAAAGGGATGGTAGCAGCCAGGCTATCCTGAACCTCTTGAGGCATATTCAGTAACAGTGGTGTTGCAATCAGGCCAGGAGCGATCGTGTTGACGCGAATTCCATATTGGGCCAATTCGCGCGCAGCTGGCAGTGTCATCGCAACGATACCACCTTTAGACGCACTATAAGCGATTTGGCCAATTTGGCCCTCATAGGCTGCAATCGAGGCCGTATTAATGATAACCCCGCGCTCCATCGAAGTGGTTAATGTCTCTAAACCGATCATTGCTTCAGCAACAACCCGCATCACGTTAAACGTACCCACAAGATTAATATCAATCACTTGTTTAAATGCAGCCAACGGCATGGCACCTTCTTTACCAACCATACGCTTAGCTGGGGCGACTCCTGCGCAATTCACACAAATTCTCGGAACACCCGCTCGTGCAATGGTCTCTTGTAAAGCATGTTCGACACCTGCGGCAGAACTCACATCACATTCAATGGCGTCATCACCTAGATCTACGACTTGTTTATCCCAAACAATGGTCCGAACCCCTCGTTGACTGAGTGCTTGAGCACAAGCCTTCCCCATGCCCGAGGCACCACCAGTGATCACCGCAATTTGATTTTGCAACTCCATGTTAACTCCTATTAGCGCAAATACGCTTGGCTTAATGCCTTAAATTCGGGCGTTCCAGCCTGGCCAACCCATTCGAAGAAGACCATTTCAGCAGTCACTAAATTGATGCCAGCTTGTTTCATTCGTTTTAGCCCATACTTTTGATCCAGTTCATGTCGACAACTAACCGCGTCAACGACAACAAATACGTCGAAACCTGCGTTGACCATATTAATTGCCGTTTGCATCACACAAACGTGTGTTTCGATCCCGCAAATCACCACTTGATTTCTGCCAATATCTTGCCAATGGTTCACAAATGATGGCTCGCGATAACATGAAAAATGCACTTTCTCAACGCATTGTTCAGTCGTCGCTGCTGTTCGCAATGTTGCTACTGTTTTACCCAGACCACGTGGGTATTGTTCACTTATTACTAGCGGTACATTGAGATCGTTTGCTAAGCGGAGAAGCCATTCGCATCGACTGACTAACGCGGCTGAATTCAACACAAGCGGAGTTAGTTTTTCTTGTACATCAACCAATAATAGTCCTGATTTTTCCCTATTCAATAACATTCCAACCTCCTTGTATGAACCTCTAAACAACGGCTATTAAAACTGCCGTCAAATAATGTCCCTCAGGAAAAGCAGCCAAGGTAGGATGACAACTTGCGGGTCCATATATACCTAGAATCCGTGCCATTTTTCCAACCATCAAAGCTTGGGAGCTAACCAATTCGCTAAATTCTTGTGCCGAGAGCGCAGAGGAGCAATTACATGTCATTAATAATGACCCCGCATTCATGTATTTAAATGCTTCTCGATGTAAAAATCGATAGTAATTTTTTGCTTGTTGCACATGTCGCTGCGATGGTGCTAACTTGGGGGGATCAAGCACAATGAGATCATACTCACCTGCTTTTACCAAATAATCGCGTGCATCGGCTTCAATAAATTCAATGGAATCAATATGATTTAACTGCGCATTCCGCTTAGCTAACTCAATTGCCGGCGCAGAACTATCAACCGCCGTTACCTTTACAGCGCCTGCCTTCGCTGCATGCAATGCAAAACCGCCCGTATAGGTGTAAAGATCTAGCACTCGCCTACCTTTCGCCAAGGATGCTACCCGCTGATGGTTTTCCCGTTGATCAAGAAATAACCCTGTTTTTTGCGTTTGAGAAAAGTCGACTTGAAAACCAACCCCGCCTTCTAATATTTGCTCAGTACCAGCGACTGCCTCGTTACTGACTTCACGCCAACCGTCTTGAGCCAATGGTTTTGTTTGTGCTAACCAGATAACTTCATCCGTCGACATAACATCACGAATAGCCTGTGAAATAATAGCTTTATGGGCTTGTACCCAGTAGGCCGAACTTGCAACAACACAGGTCTGATTGAAGCGATCGATCGTCAATCCAGACAGCCCATCCCCTTCACTATTCAATAAACGATACGCACTCGTTAATTCATTGGGTAAATGAATGCTCTGTCGTATGAGTAAGGCTTGCTTTAATCGATAGGAGACGATGCTTGCGATCGATGTCGTGTCCACCGACTCAAAGGCAAAGGCCAACATACGAACGCGATAAAGTGAATGCTCATTATAAACACCCACGCCGATAAGCTCTCCATCTGCTGCAAAAACTTGAACCAGCTGACCCGTTACAACCTGCTCAGTTTGTCGCAATATTGCTTTAGGAAAAATCCAAGGATGCCCACGCCGAATTGTACCCTGACGCTCTTTATGCAAATAGACCGCTGCTTTCATAATCATTACACTTAGCCGAAAAGACCGCTAATCTACACCTTGAAGAAGTGTATCGCAAGTTACGAGCATCTATTAAGCGCGTTACCACAACACATCGTCCACATTTCATGGTAGCATCATAATTTTTATTATGAGGGTCAATATCATGTGGTTTAACAATGCGCTCATCTATCAGTATGAAATAGAACAGCCTGCTGATCTTACCAGCTTATTAGCGAATGAAGCTTTGAAGCCATGCCCACCGCATGCTCGATTTATTTATGGTTGGGCACCGGCATTTGCCGATGAACTTGTTCAAGAAACTTCCGGATCCTCGCTTATCACCTTAGGAAAAGAAGAACGAATTCTCCCACGAGGTGTTATTAACCGTCTGCTTGGCGAACGAATTCAAGCGATAGAAGCACAACAAGGACGCGCTGTTAAACGTACTGAAAAGGCACAACTTGCTGAAGAGTTAGAGTTTGAGCTATTACCTAAATCATTTTGTTTGCAAAAGCGCTTACCGGCCATTTTAGATCATGTTTCCAAAAGGCTCTTCATCAACACCGCCAGTAATACTCAAGCAGCGCAGCTCACATCCTTATTACGTAAGACCATACCTAGTATTCGCATCGAACCGATTCAATACTCTGAAAATTTAGCGATGCATTTCGCCAACTGGATAAGCAATCCTACATCATTACCCGCTTCGTTTACGTTGGCATCTGATTGTCTTTTGATCTCACTGGAAGATGAGAAGAAACGTTTTACCTGTAAGGGCTATGAGTTACCCGCCGAAGAAATACTGACCTTATTATCACAAGGCTTGGCAGCTGCTGAAATCTCAGTTATATGGAATGAACGCATTCAACTGACATTAACGCATGACTTAACATTCAAGCGAATTAAATGTTTGGATTACCTTATTGATGAATTTAATGAGATTGGTCAGTACGACGAAGCGTATGAACAGCAAGACGCAGCCCTCACCCTCCTTTCAGGAGAATTACGCTCATTGACTGATGATTTGTTAGCAGCACTAGCTGAGGATAAAACAGCGGTAATTTTAGATCAGCCGGCACAGCGCTTAGAAGAAGCCAGTCCGTTTTAGGGAGCGACTCCGTATTATGCCGTGAAGCATAATACGGAAATCACCTTCATTACAGTGTTACGGGTTTTTGTGGTAGGTCGCTTGATATACTGCCAAAGCCTCATCTGCTGCCTTCTGTAAGCCCAGCAACACGTCAGCGCGATAAACAACAGCCAACGCTTGTTGTGCACTAGGAGCTTGCGGATACGTTTTAAGGAGGAAACTTGCACGCTCTTCCGCTGCAACATACATTTTGTGATCAAAATAATAGTTCGCTGCATTCAACTCTCGTTGAGCAAAAAGATTGCGCAGGTAAATCATACGCTGCAGTGCATTCGGCTTATATCGGCTATCAGGGAATTTTTGTACTAACGTCGCAAAATCCGAATAGGCTTGTGATTGTGTGCCAGGATCACGCCAAGATTCATCTAAAGGCAATACATTTGCCATTGTTCCACGCGTTTGTTGAAAGTTCGCTAACCCTTTCATGTAGTAAGCATAATCAACACGCTTAGCACGCGGATAAAGATGGATAAAGCGTTCTGCTGTTGCACCCGTTGATGGATAATCCCCTTTCTCATAATAAGCATAAATCAAATCAATTTCAGCTTGCTCAGCGTAGTCGTTAAAGGGATACATTGTTTCCAAAGCCTCCAAACGCTTAATAGCCGCTGAATATTGCTCTTTACCCATGGCTTGTTTAGCCTCGGTATACAATTGTTCAGCGCTCATATCTTTGTAAGGACTGTTATCCTCATCCTCGTCTTTTGACCACCATTTATTACAAGCTGATAAAGAAAAAACCAAACACAGTATCAGTAAAACTCTAACTTGTTTCATATTTACACCTCTAGCTAAAAACTTAAAAAAAACTATTGCAACCCAGAAGAGGTTGTTATATATTCCGCCGTGGAGAGATGGCAGAGCGGTCGAATGCGGCGGTCTTGAAAACCGTTGAAGGGTAACCTTCCCAGGGTTCGAATCCCTGTCTCTCCGCCAAGTATGGTTATAAAACTGATTGAGTCAACGTAATTAATCACTATTCAGATAGGCGGAAGTGGTCGTAAGCCAAAACCGAGTTAGTGCTTAA
>CAMBDN010000154.1 GCA_945865355.1 Legionella genomosp. 1 | reverse complement strand
GTATTGGCTGATAAGCATGAGCAAGAAAATTGGCACGGTGGCAAAAAGCAAAAGGGGGTTTGTCTTGTTGCTTCAGGCTTTGGTAGAGGCGATAACGTTGATGTTGAGGCGGTTTTTTTAATCAATGTAAATGATATTAATGACTTGCTTCAGAAAGGTGGACGAACGGCACGAAATGGTGAAGAGGGCACCGTGCATCAGTTTTATTTACCCAATGAATTACGCGAGGAAGAAGCGATGTTCAAACGAGTGCTTCGTGCAGCACACGTTGATGTTGATTCGCTGGATGGCGTACTTGCGGGTGTTGTTGGTGACAGTGAGGACGAGAGGTGTTTTCAGCGGGTGATGTTACTACGCGAGTACCTTTTCAATTTGCAAAACGAGGCGAATCAAGGGTATTACAATGCGATTGCCAGGTACTCGTCTTGGGGTATGAAATATTTAGGTCAGATAAATGACCACCAACTTCGCGAGAATTTGACCATTGCCTTTAGTTATCATCTAAAGCGTCTTGAAAAGCAGTGGATTGATATTTCGAGTCAACAAGATACAACAACCGCTAATAAAATGACGTTAATCGAAGGCGATATTATCCTGGCGGCTACGGCGTTCACTGCTCGTTATAACGATGATGTCGGTGCAGTGGCTGGTATGGAGTTTGTCTTAACGCCACAAGTGGTTGCACCGGTGCAATTGGTGGTACGACGACCGATAAATGCGGGTCCTGTTGATCATGCCGTGGCGGTCATTTGTGGCGTGTTGACACATTTGCCGGATATGGTGCTAAGCGATGAGCGTGTTACGCGTATTCCTGGGTTATTTGAGGCGTTAGCCGCTGATGATATGGCCTTACAACGTTTTGCCAAGCACGTAACCGAATTTAATTCGGTGCAAACTTTTGTTGATGCTTTAGAGATTGCAGTAGAACAAGTGAGGGCACCCTCTGAGGTATGGACTGAGACCCATGAGGCGGCTGAAATTGAGCTGACCAGTGCGAACTTTTTAGAAGGGGTTTCGAACGGGGAGTTAAAGCTTGTCTTTCTAGGCTTAATGGAGAGATTTAGGCCGTCAATCCAGACTCAAATCATGGCGTACTTGTTAGCACCAAGCAGGACCCTCACCGCAGAGGAACGTATCCTATCGATACTCCCAGTGCTGGGTTACTTGAGCACGTTTACAGCAAATGAACAACGCAATTGGGTGCCTGAATACATTGACGAATTGGATGGTTTGTTGCATGAAAATTCAGAAAACAGCTTGCGTTTTCGTCTGCGTCATAGTCCACCGATGCGTCTATCTCATCTACAAGGCATTTGGCGGATGGCAGAACGTTGTGCGCCTGAGAGTGATGCTGACTTAGCTGACTTATTGCAGCGTTTGGGGCGCGCGGTAAAAGCAGCTCCTGAGCATCGCATGCGCATGTTAACCAAATGGGAATCTTGGTCAAAGGGAATGAGTACCCAAAAGGCGTCAGCTTTTTTAATGAATTTTTGTCAGGTGATGGAGCAATTTAAAGAAGGTAGAGATTGGGATTTATTTGTGCAGTTGGTCAATAAAACTCAAGACTGGTGGAACAGAGAAACAACGGGTGTCTATCAAGGCCCGTTAGTTGAACTGTGGGCGCGCTTGGCTAAAAATAGTGATGCATTGTCAGAAATTGGAGACATCATTAAATGGGGGACTGGGCAAGATGGTAAATCGTGGTTCCAATTGTTGTCGGCGCATTTAACACTAGCGCCAGTGTTTGAAATTCGCCATCGTCAACAAATTGAAGCGGTGTGGGCGAAAATTAACAGTCAAGACATGAAAAAGCAGGAAAAAACCACGTCATTTAATCGTTGTGTTCATGGGCTTAGTCGGTTTTATGATGCTATTTCATCATCAGAACCCTCTGAATATCGTGTGTTGGTGGAGCAATTCAGTGGATTAACAACCGATAGATCGAAGTGCATATTAGAGTTGTTGGCTGAACATGATGAATCATTGGTTGAACACCCTGATTTAGTGGCAACAATATTACATGATATGAGTGATATAACGCTACCGATCGCCCGGGTTGAATCCATTGCTCAATTGTTGGTAGAGGCTACAAAGTATAAAGCGAGGTACCCAACGGCTGTTGACGATCTGACTCGAGAGTTTGCGAAGGTCCGCGGTGCTTTAACGGCCATGCCAGAAGATAGATTTAATGGCTTGATTCAGCTAGTAAGCAGGCATATTGAGACATGGTTTAAATATCCTCAGGTGCTACCACAGCTATTGGGATATATTTGCGACGAGCGATTTCTTCCTGCACGCGCTTTTGCGTTGAGCGATGTATTGCTTAATGCTGTAGCGCATGTTGAGACCTCTCCGGAAAGTATTGACTATTTGATAAGTGAGTTTAATCGCGCAAAAGATTTTTTCATTGGTGTGCCAGGGAATAAATTTAGTTTAATGATGATGTTGACCAACGACAATATAGAAACATGGGTTAAACATCCAAATTTGTACCAAGCAATAGTATGGTACATGCGCGATCGTCGCCTGTCGCTTGAACGAGCTGAGGATATTTGTCGTCTATTGATCAATGTGGCTAATATTTCTCAACAAAGTTTTGATCATTTGAATTCTGTTTTCTGTGGTAATTGGAAAAAAATCGTTCAGCTATCTGATGAGAAATATAATTGGTTAATGGTCCATCTTGGCGATAATGTTGCAATTTGGTCTAAATTCCCGTTTGTATTGGATGAGCTGTTGGGGGATTTGAGTGATCAAAGAAACATAAGCCTTGCATGGATTCATTCCTTGTCTATGGTATTGGTGTCCGCAGCTGACTTGCAAGAGCGTTGTCCAGGAACGCTTGAGGCAATGATGAGAATACTGGCCGATCACCGTAATGGGTTGATTCGTTTGGATAGAGCTAAGTTTCAATGGACGATAGGACTAATGTTGGATCAGATAGAGGTCTTGCTTCGATATCCTAATGCGTTACGAGCGATCTTGCAATTTGTTGGTGAACAACACCTATCATTAGATCGTGTGCATTCACTGAGCCAGCTATTGCTAACTGCGGTTACGAGTGATCCAAGTCCTATAGATGGTCTCATTGCATTGTTGGTTGCCGATGATGTCAATTTCATTGATTTACCGGATGATAAATTCCAGTTATTGATGGCGCTTTCCAAAGAAAATCTAGCGTTATTCGTTAAACATAAAGAGGTGTTTTCGGCGATAGTACGATGTATGGATAATCCCCGTTTATCGTGTAGACGAATTGAGATGTTTAGCCAGCTAATGATAAAAGCGGTTAATGTCTCTGTTGAAAACTTTACTTATTTGGATGATATTTTTAGCCGACAGTGGGAATCTATCGTTCAGCTATCAGACGCAAAATATCAATGGACCATCGAACTGATTGATAAACATCTTGAAACATGGCCAAATTTTGCGCACGCATTGCCTGCGATCTTAGCTGATGTGATTG
Source organism: Legionella genomosp. 1 (assembly GCA_945865355.1). Classification (GTDB taxonomy): domain Bacteria; phylum Pseudomonadota; class Gammaproteobacteria; order Legionellales; family Legionellaceae; genus CAMBDN01. Next base: position 2,713 of record CAMBDN010000154.1, on the reverse strand, counting down.
ATCCAGGTGATCTATCAATCCCGCGTGTCCAGCGATTCAGTCAACTGTTGCTGCAAGCGATTGAGTTGCAGAAAAGTTACCCAGGAACTTGGGACGTGATGCTGGATAACTTAACACGTCATCGAATGGGGTTGAATGGTTTAAATGATGCTAAATTCCAATGGGTTATGGAATTCATGTCTGCTGAATTGAAAGACATCCTGCGTTATCCACAAGTGTTTGATGTTATCTTGGGATATGTTACTACTCCAGATCTCTCGTTTGAACGAGCACAGTTATTGGCTTCGTTGGTATTGCTGGCTATTAGTTACCAAGATGCACATCCTGAGCAAAGAGCCGTTGATTATTTAATTGCTGAGCTTGAACGGATTCGTGGGCCATTAATGGTCTTGTCTGAAGAGCGATTCATTAAGATCATTGATCTAACGAGCACGCATCTTGAAACATGGTTTAAATACCCGCAATTGTTGCCGCAAGTCTTGGCTTATCTTTGTGAGCTCCGCTTTTCAACGGCTCGTTCTTTATCATTGAGTCAATCATTGCTGAATGCGATTGCTCATGTCACAGCATCTCCTGAGAGTATTGATTACTTACTTGATTTGTACGTCCATTTTAAAGCGTTTTTAATTGATTTACCTGAGGACAAGTTTCAACTGGTGATGTTGCTGACGAATGAGAATATCGAAACATTGGTTAAACATAAGCAGTTGTACCCAGCAATAGTAAGGTATATGTCTGATCCATTCCTATCCACTAGGCGGGCGGAAATGGTCTGTCGGATGCTAATAAAAGCGGCCAATGTTTCAGCAACAAACGTCAATTATTTGAATAACATCTTGATGCGCAACTGGGGTCGATTAAAAGATTTACCAGCAGTTAAGTTTGACTGGATAATTGAGCTACTCGATTCTCAGGTTGTGTTGTTGTCAAAATATTCGGAATTATTGCCTGAAATTTTGCAATATTTGTTTGATCCAAGCGATGTACCCTTGCCAAGCACTCATCTATTGGCGGACATGTTGCTGCGAGCGGCTGATTTGCAGGAGATATTACCAGGAACCCTAGCTGTATTGATGGATGAGCTTACACAGCATCGTGAACAGCTGATGGTTCTCGATGAAACAAAATATTATTGGGTCATGGAGCGAATGAAAGGAAACATGGAGGAATTTCTTGAAAAGCCACTCCAGCTTTCATTGTTGTTGGAAACGATTTGTGAGCCAGGCATCACATTTGAATGTTCTAAATTATTGCGCCAGACGGTACGGCATGTTGTTGATTATCAATCCCGAGCCGGTGAGCCAACGATTGAACACTTACTTCGTGATGGTGTTGGACGTTTTAATCATACGAGTGCTGATCAGTTAAGGATATTGAATGAACGATTGGCAGATCATCCTGAGCATACTGTTGAGCCATTATTTGATCACACCACGCACCATCTTGAGGATCAAAATGTGCTAAATCGTGCGCCAATGAAGGAGGTGATTCATCTATTTTATGGCGCTGCAAAGCGTAATCGAGGCGACGTTGATGCCATTTTTGCTGATCCTGTTATTGCTGGATTGTTCAGTGAAGAGAGCGATGATCTTGCTGCACTTCGTAAACAGCGCATTATTTTAATGCATCTCTTGCACCATCAAGTATTGATGACCGGAGGTGTTGAAAATGAGGCTTTGGATACCCATGTTTATCAATGGACTGATGCAAGTAATCAGCAGTTATTGCAGCATGGATTTGATTGGTATATTCAGCAAACACAAGCGATTCTAGGTAAAAAGCCTGCTGAAGTGAATTTAGATTGTATTCGTGATTTAAATGTCAAACAGCAACATGCTTTGTTGCAGCTGACGGATGATTTGGCGTTGATTGGACAAGTACGTCCTGGCGAGGTGTTGGATACTCAAGGGCAAGTTAAAACATTGGCTAAAGATTTAAATCAATTAATGAATCGTTATGGTTCAAGTTGGTTTAAATCGAAAGAACGCAAAGAGCAGCTTACTGCTCTGCAAAATACGGTTGGTCAAGCGTTACGTGGACATGGTGAATTTAGTCGTTACGAAACCGTGTTGCGTGCGCTAAACGATGCAAAATTTGCAGCGATGGATAGTGATGCGGAGCAAGACCAACATCGCTGGTTCAAGATGAACCGTAGCGGAAAAAGCCGGTATTTCAATACCTTGAACCAAATGCAGGATAAGGTGTTGCGACATTGGGTTCATGATTTATCCGCGGTACATAGCTTCCAGGTCTACCAACAGGTTAGTCGTGAGGCGTTTTTAACGCTTACGCATCGGTTGTTGGTACGAGTAGCTGATTATGATGCACAAACCTATCCACCAACGGGGGATCCACGTAACCAATTGTTGGGACGACGATTGGGGCAGTTCTTCAGTAAGGTTGAGGATCAGAACAAATTACAATCGTTAAATCGAGCATTAAGGGTATTTGCTGATCAATATGACGTCAGAGATGGGCAATTGCTGAGGTCAGCTGATGTTGATGAGTTAATCAAAGAGCTGCAAGATGATCTATCGAGGTTGCCTGGGCATTTGGTTACCTTGGCAAATGAGCTGCTGGCACGTGGAGATGCGTTGACGCGTCATCTTGCTGAACAAGAAGCCGCCAGGGCGCCAGCAGAAGTCGTGTGATAGTGGCTTCCCCTTGGCGATATGGTGCCCGAAGGACCACTTAAGGGGATTTTATCGTTTAC
>CAMBDN010000153.1 GCA_945865355.1 Legionella genomosp. 1 | reverse complement strand
TTTAATTTGATGTTTAAAGTGATGGTGCTTACACCTTGTGTGCTTGAGGAGGTCATATAATCGATGCCTTCTGCACTAGCGATAGCACTCTCTAGCGGCGTTGTAATAAAACCGCCAATTAAATTAGCATCAGCCCCTGGATAACTGGTCATAACGGTGATGACCGTGCTATTCATTTGTGGGAACTGGCGAACTTGTATGCTGGTGATTGATCTTAATCCAAACAACAGGATCAATAAGCTAACCACTGTTGCAAGCACCGGTCGCTTTATAAACAGATCAGTAAATTTCATGTGTTATCCTGATAAAAAAATCCTGTGATTTGCTAGTACTAATTATTCGCCAAGTTTGTCGAGGTCTTCAGTATCGTTTAATCTTACGTCATTATTAATCACGACGCGTGTGCCGTCCTGTAGTTTTAATTCACCCGAGCTAACAACTCGCTGACCTACTTTAACGCCACCTTTGATAACAATGTAATTTCCTTGTTGATCTCCCGTTTTAACAAAAACGCGCTTTACGATCAGAATATCCTTATTGGAGGGATCCTTTTCGATGACATACACCGAGTTGCCGTAGAGACTATATGAAATTGACGTTGTAGGTAGAACAATAACATTAGGTATGACGGGTTGTTCGACTTTAATGTCAGCAAACATGCCCGGGATAAAATTAAACTGCTCAATGCTATTTTTTGCATTCAACGCACTGTTGCAAGAAATAAGCGTCTTGTTAATTCCAGGTCGTTTTTTTAATTTAACCAAGGGCGACTTGGATGGGTTTTGTATGGCTGTAGATGGGCAATTGGGTAGTGTTGCCTGAACCTGTATATTGTGCGTATTGGAATCAACTTTAGAGTTGATTGCAGTTATCTTTCCTTCAAATAATAACGTTGGATTTTGCTCTACAGAGAAGGTAATCGCTTGATTGAGGTGCAGATGATGAATTAAGTGCTCCGGCAAATAAAAATTTAAGTAAAGTGGGTCCATCGTTTGCAGTGCGGCAATTGCTGTTTGTCCTGGGGTTATGTATTGACCAAGGTCGACTTGGCGGATACCTACTTGGCCTGCAAAGGGGGTGGTAATATGTTTCTGGTGAATCAGTGCTTGTGTTTTTTCGACATCAGCCTGTGCTTGTAATAATTTGGCGCGAGCTTCGTCAACACTTGAGCTAGACGTGGCTGATCGTTTAAATAGATCCGCTTGTCTTTGGTAGTTTATTTGTTGTAAGGCTAGCTCTGATTGGTTTGATTTAAGTGTGGCTTGCTCGACGCTGTCATCGATATCAATAAGTGGTTTTGCAGCTTGTATGTATTGTCCTGAGTCAAAATGAATGCCAATCACATTACCTGATGCTTGAGAGGTAACATCGACACCATTGATTGCAACAAAATTACCAACGGCATTTATACGAGGCTCCCAATTCCTTTGTTCAGCGACGACAGATGACACTGTTACTGCAGGTGGCGTAAAGCTTGCAAAGAATCGCTTCATCATGAAACCTTTGATAAGGTTAAATGCAATAATTCCACCAAAGACAACAAGCAAAGTAATTGCCATGATGGTCATTCGTCTTTTCATTTTTGAATCCCTTTTTGTGACCGATGGTATCATAAGTGTTTACTGCTATAAATATCCTACTGGCACCGCATCAACATCTTTCACCAGCGGGATATCTTTTTCTATCAAACGGCGCACCGTACCATCAGATTATGTCGTCATTCAAGCAAAGGACCCACATCAATCTGTGTTTAAAAAAACCATAATAATCTTTTATTATTCAATCGAAATGAGTTATTGGTTTTCGAAAGCACAGTGCTGTCCACAAAAAAAGCCCATTGACTAAATTAAATGCTTCGGTATAATTCAGCCTCCACTTTAAATAAGGGATAACTATGAAATTGAGATCATTGATTTTGGGGCTTTGCGTAGGCCTTTGTTCAACTGTATTTGCTGCTAACCAGCACGTACATCCACAAGCTGATAAGACTGATAATAAAGCGATGGCAGCCCAAAAAGTAGGCTACCCTGGTTATTGCGAAATTGAAGTTATCAACAGCAGTTTTAGCAACGTCACAGTTTATGGTCTATTTGATGACGGCTTAGCTTTGTCACCATTCAATGTTTATAGCTTTGAATCACCACATTACATCTCTCTTTATTACTACGGTTACTGCCATGCAGGTATGAACCTGTACATTGATACCTGGAGTGGTTACCACATTTATGCAGGTTACACGCCTAATGGTTCTACCGTACGTGTTGTACCTTACTTAGCAAATCAGTTAAAAGCTGAAGTCGTTAAGAAGTAATCGTACAAACGGCACCCATTTTAACCCCGCAATAGCGGGGTTTTTTGTTTTTTATCAGTAACAATATTCAATATGACTAGTGGTGGACACTGTGTTAATCTTGTGAAGTTTAAAAACAAGGGAGACGGCATGTTAAATATACCCAAATTAATTATCCTGACTGTTATTATGCTGTGCATTACAGCATGTTCCACTCCGCCAAAAAGTGAAAGTGTGGGGGAGTTTCTAGACAGTTCAACAACGACAGCTAAAGTAAAGGCTCGATTAGTCGATGAACTTGGGAGCAATGGTTTGTCAATCCAAGTCAAAACATACAAGGATGCGGTGCAACTGAGTGGTTTTGTGAACAATGCTGTCATCAAAAGACATGCGGGTTCTATTGCGACCCACACAGAAGGGGTGGCGCGAGTTCGTAATGACTTGATTATCAAGTAACGTACTCAACAATAAGGAGTGCTAATGTTTGATAAAAATAACACAATTGCTGGATTTGACGATGAGCTATGGCAGGCTATGGAAAATGAAAATCGTCGCCAGGAAGATCATATTGAATTAATTGCTTCAGAGAATTATGTTAGTCTGCGGGTTATGCAAGCGCAAGGCTCTGTGCTGACCAATAAATATGCTGAAGGGTATCCAGGTAAGCGTTATTATGGCGGCTGTGAGTTTGTTGATGTCGTCGAGTCCTTAGCTATCTCTAGGGCAAAACAACTGTTTTCTGCAGATTACGTTAATGTGCAGCCGCACTCCGGTTCACAAGCAAATGCAGCTGCGATGATGGCATTACTTAACCCAGGTGATGTGGTCTTAGGAATGGCATTGCCTCATGGTGGTCATTTAACCCATGGTGCCACGGTTAATTTTTCTGGAAAAATCTATCACAGTGTGCAATATGGGCTTGATGAAAAAACAGGTTTAATTGATTACGATGCTGTAGAGGCATTAGCAATTGAACATCGACCAAAAATGATTATTGCCGGATTTTCAGCGTACTCGCAAATTGTCGATTGGAAGCGTTTCCGAGCAATTGCCGATAAAGTAGGCGCCTATTTAATGGCTGATATGGCTCATGTGGCTGGTTTAGTTGCTGTAGGGTTGTACCCCTCACCATTGCCTTATGCTGATGTAGTGACAACGACAACGCATAAAACATTGCGTGGTCCGCGTGGTGGTCTTATTTTAGCGAAGGCCAACGAAGTGATTGAAAAGAAACTCAATTCAGCCATCTTTCCGGGTACTCAAGGTGGTCCATTGATGCATGTCATTGCGGCTAAAGCCGTTGCTTTTGCGGAAGCATTGTTGCCTGAATTTAAGCAGTACCAGCAACAAGTGATAGAAAATGCTAAAACCATGGCAAGGGTGCTGCAGGAACGGGGTTATCGTATCGTTTCTGGGGGTACTGAAAATCACCTTCTTCTTGTTGATTTAATTGATAAAAATATCACTGGAAAAGATGCAGATGCAGCGTTAGGTCGTGCTAATATTACGGCCAACAAAAATACAGTTCCTAAAGATCCTCGCTCTCCATTTGTGACGAGTGGGTTGCGTTTGGGTACACCTGCGGTAACTACACGCGGATTTAAGGGGCCAGAAATTATTCTCATGACAGGGTGGATAGCTGACATACTCGATCAGATGGATGATGAAGCAACAATTGCGCGTATAAAAATACAGGTGCTACAATTGTGCAGCGAATTTCCCGTTTATACTCGCCGTTAATTAATTTGTGAATGGGTAAGCGTCAGTTTTTTTGTGTCCGGCGGAAAAATAATGACATAAACCTGAAAATATTTTAGGTACGACCATGTATTGTCCATTTTGTCATGCTGAAGAAACCAAGGTGATTGATTCACGCTTGGTTGCAGAAGGCGCTCAAGTGCGTAGACGACGGCAGTGTCTATTATGCCATGAGCGATTTACAACGTTTGAGACAGCTGAGTTAATCATGCCCTTGATCATAAAGCGCGATGGTCGGCGTGAACCATTCAGTATTGATAACTTACGTGCAGGTATGCTGCGAGCTTTGGAAAAACGTCCAGTTAGCGTTGACTCATTAGAAGAAGCAATAGTAGCTATCTTGCACCAAATTAGAAACAGGGGGGAGCGAGAGGTTGAGGCTCGTCAAATCGGTGAATGGGTGATGGAGCAATTGTTTAGACTGGATCATGTTGCTTATGTGAGGTTTGCATCGGTATACAAACGGTTTAAAGACATCAGTGAGTTTCGTCAGACCATTGATCAAATGAAGGATGATGGCGCTGAGTAAAATATCCTTCCTGCCCCCTGTTGAGTCATTGAAAAAAAAGCCACATATACACCTATGGTTTCGGTGGTTCGGCTAATTTTTTTCTAGATAGTTCAATGACCATTTCGGTGGTAAAACCCTCGTCTTCTTCGCGTTTCTCTGCTTCCACTGAATCTGATTTCTTATCATACGCCTCAATTGCATTTTGCATATTTTCGAAATCCTCATCGGGAATGGGGGTGAAAAAATTAATATCTTTCTTATTCATCACACTAACTCCTCATTGACTAAATTACCTGAGCGCTCGTCCTTCTTCAGGATCCGCGTGAGGTAGTTCTTCAAAACTTACTGCGTAATCAGCTAGATCACCCAAATAACTAACAATACTAATTGTCGCTAACCTATCATCATTATAGCATTCCTCAGGACAGGTAGCGTCCACATTGATTGCTGTTTTTTTAATAAAATTCAACATTTTTCTTCGTCATAAATGACTATTTTACCACTTTTGCAATCAATTGACGCGATTGGATCAGGTTGCTTACCTTTTTCAACGTTGTTATCAACAATAGTTATATACAAGTCTTTTCCAGCATTTTCTCTTAGACGGCCAGGTAGCTGTGTTGTTGACCCACAATGAGCTGATAATATTCCTTTAACATTTTCAAACCGTCCGGTATCGACTCCGCGTCCATATGATCTTTCTATGGCTTGCTCAACATCGGTCGATACAAAAACAACGTGTGCAGAACCGCCATTTTCTAACGCCAAATTAATTTTGTCTTGTCCCAAATAAAGTTGTTCTACAAAAATATGAGGCGCAACACCTGCTGTTGCCATTGCATCCAACTTGCTTTTTACAATGGTATGGCTAATATATGAAGCCTCAGGGGTCGATAGTTGAGAAAATAGCTCTGGATGTATTGTACTAGGATCCAATAGCAGCGACCTGAATGTATCTCCTCCACCTTTGGATACATTAGGCCAGCCAATGCCATTTTTTTCAGCATTGTATTTTAAAGTGGCGTAGGAGCTACCTTTACCACTTGCTTGACCACCAGCAATTAGAAATAATAATCGCTCATCTGGTTTAGGTGGTTCTAATGCGGTCAATTGACCATCAGCAATCATTGTTCTAACACTCGTTTCAGCAATTTTAGACATTATTTTTGTTGCTAGCTCTTTATAAATTTTATCGGTTGCCAAATCAATGATGGCCTGTTTGCGTGTGTACCCTTCAACATGCGCTCCTAGGACAGCTGAATCACTCAACATTGCACTACTTGTATCAATGGCCTGAAGAAGATGATGGCTTTCCGCATCTTTAATTAAATCCATCTGCATTCTTAAACGATGAGCTGGCTCAACAGTTGCGTCAATAGCTTCTCGCTGAATAACGAGCGCAGTTATTCTTTTTTGAATAGCGGCACGCTCTGAAAGAAGGATAGGGGTCGAGCGGTCAACATCATTTTTCCACATCGTTGCTAGTTTCTAATTTTCTTTAAAGTCAGTGCTGATAAGGGTTGTCCGCTGTATCATGTGCCAGGTGCAAAGTTTATAAAAATTGGGGAGCCACCTAGATGAAGCCGCGTTACAACTGGATTCCGACTGAATTATCGGAATCTGACTTCAATGAATTTATCTTTCCGCACATAACAGGAGGTCGCCGAGGACCGA
>CAMBDN010000152.1 GCA_945865355.1 Legionella genomosp. 1 | reverse complement strand
ATTTGATAAAGTTCTGAGAAAAATCCAGCGGTTCTTTGAGCAACATCCATATTCTCAACAGCAAAAGAGCGCGCGAATCTAGCATAACTCCTTGTTACAGAAAAGATTTGGTGTGTCAAATTTAAAAACTTGATCATCGAGAAACACATATCGGCGTAAATTCCTTTTTGTAAATAAAGCAAACAATTGATGCATGTGGCGATGAGCCCAACTGGCCATGCTTTTATGTCTAGACGAATAAAATAATAGGTTGAGAGCAGGGAAGTGAGTGATCCGAGTAAATCAAGTAACATGATGACCTGTCGTCTATAAATACGCAGATATTTTATCGTAATCACGCCTAACTGGGAAATTCTCTTCAATCCAAGCTATATTTCTGCTAGTCTTTCATCCATAGGGTGCAGGAACAATAAGGAGATAAAATGTATAAGAAGGTTTTATTTGCAACAGATTTTGATGATGTGGGAATAAGTGCAGCTCACAAAGCAAAAAAAATATCAGATGAAAATAATGCGGAATTGATCCTAGTGCATGTGGTTGAGCCCATCCCTGCTTACGCGTACCCAGGTTTTGCCGGTTTTGCCGAAGTGGAGGTATCGATTCGAGAACAAGCAGAAAAAGAGCTTAATGCACTTGCTGAGCGGTTAGGCGTTGATGCGAAGCACCGGTTGATTGAGTTTGGATCAACCAAAAATGAAGTGTTGCGAGTCGCTCAGGAACATAAAGTCGATTTAATTGTGACGGGTAGCCATGGGAAACATGGACTTGCACTGTTACTTGGCTCAACGGCTAATGCGATTCTACATGGTGCTGACTGTGACGTATTGATTGTTCGTTCATCAACTTTGTAGAGTTAGTCTCATTTCATGTTTTTGAAGTACCTCTCTTTGACAAAGGGAGGTTAGGAAGGATTCGTAGATGCTCTTATAAAAAAATCTTTTCTAGCCTCCTTGTCAAAGGGAGTAATCAATACATTTAGAGCAACATGCTTCGCATCTAGTAATTAACTAGGTATAATCACCGGTTTTGTTTGGTTTTTCGGGCACAATGAAATTATTGCGTGGTTTTCAACAACTCTCAGAACTAAGCGTAGGCACCGCAGCTACGATTGGAAATTTTGATGGAGTCCATCGAGGACATCAAGCACTCTTAAAAACGCTGCGCTTAGAAGCTGAGCGTAAGGGGCTGCCGGTGCTGGTGTTGCTATTTGAGCCACAGCCTACTGAATATTTTCGTGGTCAACAAGCACCGGCTAGGCTCTCCAGTTTTCGAGAGAAATTGGACGCTCTTCGTCAATTTGGCGTTGATTATGTGTGCTGTTTAAAATTTGATGATCATTTGGCATCGATCGCTGCGACTGAATTTGCCAAACGCACTATTTTTTCATTAGTACAAGCCAAATACTTGCTAATCGGTGAGGATTTCCGATTTGGGCAGGGTCGTCTTGGAGATATCGTCCTATTGAACGAGTTAAGTGATGAAACGGGTTGTATTGTACAACCATTCAATGATTTTTTTATTGAAAATCAACGCGTTAGTTCAACTAAAATTAGACAGGCTCTACAAGCAGGTGACCTGGATTTTGCAGCAAAATTTTTGGGACGAACATACAGTATGTGTGGTCGGGTCGTTCATGGTGATGGTCGTGGCCGGCAGTGGGGCGTACCTACGGCTAATTTGAGTTTGCGACGTTCCAATTTGCCGATGAAAGGTGTCTTTTGTGTGAAGGTGGTTCGTCAAGGGAAGCCTATATCAATGGGTGTTGCCAATCTGGGCTGTCGGCCAACGATAGGTGGGGATAAAAACGTTCTTGAAGTTCATTTATTTGATGTTGATGAGTCAATGTATGGTGAGATGGTTCAGGTGTGTTTTGTCAATAAATTAAGAGATGAAATGAAATTTACTTCAGTGGATACTTTGGTCGCCCAGATCCACCAGGATATAGCAACAGCAAAAAATTGGTTTAATACAAGAGAAAATACTTATGACCGAATATAAAGACACGTTAAATTTACCCAATACCACGTTTCCAATGAAGGCAAGTCTCGCTCAACGTGAACCGCAAATGCTGGCTGATTGGGTAACGAAAGGCGTGTATGCAAAAATCCGTGCAGCGCGGACTGGGAGAAAACGATTCATTCTTCATGATGGCCCTCCTTATGCTAACGGACACCTACATTGTGGTCATGCTCTCAATAAAATTCTTAAAGACATTATTATAAAGTCTAAAACACTCAGCGGTTTTGACGCCCCATTTTTACCAGGTTGGGATTGCCATGGTTTACCTGTCGAGCTTAATGTAGAAAAGAAAATTGGTAAAGCTGGCGTTAAGGTAAGTGTCTCTGAGTTTCGAAAGCGATGTCGTGATTACGCTGCCAGTCAAATTGATATTCAACGCGATGAGTTTCAACGTTTAGGTGTTTTTGGTGAATGGCAAAATCCCTATGCAACGATGAACTTTACTTACGAAGCAAATATTGTACGTGCTTTGGCAAAAATTATTGATAATGGTCATTTGCAGCAAGGGTTTAAGCCGGTTCATTGGTGTATTGATTGTGGGTCATCACTTGCTGAAGCAGAGGTTGATTACGAGGATAAAACGTCACCGTCAATTGATGTGGCTTTTTATGCGCTGAATCCAAATGATATTCTTGCTAAAGTAGATAGCAAATTACCACAAAAATCAGTGATTGTTCCTATATGGACAACTACACCTTGGACACTGCCTGCCAATGAAGCAGTCTGTTTGCATCCTGCCCTTGAGTATGCGTTGGTTGAGGCGGGGGATAACTATTTTCTTGTTGCTGTTGATTTGGTAACCTCCGTGATGGAACGTTTTAATATTGATAATTTTTCTGTGCGTGGAACCGTTCATGGGAAAGTGTTCGATAAAGTCCTATTGCAGCATCCATTTAATGATCGCCAGGTTCCAATTGTCCTGGGCGAGCACGTAACGACTGAAGCAGGAACTGGTTGTGTGCACACAGCTCCTGCGCATGGACCCGATGACTATTTTGTGGGACAGGCTAATAAATTACCATTGATTAATCCGGTTTTGGCGAATGGTTGCTATGCGAGCGATGTTCCCTTGTTTGCAGGACTACATGTGTTGAAAGCAAATGCACAAATTCTCGATGTATTGCGTCAGCATCATACCTTGTTACATGACGAAATGGTTCAGCACAGCTATCCCCATTGCTGGCGGCATAAAACACCGGTCATCTTTCGCGCTACACCCCAATGGTTTATCGCAATGGATAAAAATGGTTTGCGTAGTGCACTGACGTCACAAATTGGTCGAGTCAACTGGGTTCCCGAATGGGGAATGGCACGCATCACTGATATGGTTGAAAAAAGACCTGATTGGTGTGTTTCAAGGCAAAGATCCTGGGGTACACCGATGCCTTTGTTTGTGCACAAAACCACACGTGAGTTACATCCCAATACGGTTCAATTAATTGAACAGGTTGCAAAACGAATCGAGAAGACAGGGATTGATGCCTGGTTTGATTTAGAGGCCAGCCAACTATTAGGTGCTGATGCAGAGGTATATGAAAAAATTAACGATACATTGGATGTATGGTTTGACTCAGGTGTTTCACATTTTTGTGTATTAAAACATGGTGAGGCATTAGGACTTCCCGCGGATGTATACTTTGAGGGTTCAGATCAACATCGGGGCTGGTTTAATTCATCATTGACCACTGCGGTTGCGATGTACGGAGAACCACCCTATAAAACAGTGCTTACTCATGGTTATACAGTTGATGCCGAAGGCAAAAAATTATCTAAGTCAAAGGGTAATTATGTCGCTCTTGATCAGCTAATTAGTCAGCATGGCGCTGATATTTTGCGTTTATGGGTATCTTCTACAGATTATCGCAATGAAGTTAGTATCTCCGATGAAATCATTAAGCGTAATGCAGATGCCTATCGGCGGATCCGCAATACATCTCGTTTCTTACTGGCCAATTTATTCGATTTTGATCCAGAACGTGATTTGCTTGATGGCGACAAATTGGTTGAGCTGGATCGCTGGGCAATCAAGCGATGCCAGCAAATACAAGAAGAGATACTTAGTGCTTATGAGCAGTATCATTTTCACGTTATTTATCAAAAAATTCATAATTTTTGTGCTGTTGATATGGGAAGTTTCTATCTTGATATCATCAAAGATAGGCAATACACCACCGCTGTCAACAGTAATGCCAGACGCTCCTGCCAAACGGCGATGTACCATATTGTGCATGCATTAACACGTTGGTTGGCTCCAATTCTTTCATTTACTGCCGAAGAAATTTGGCAAGCCATACCGGGTCATGATGGTGAATCAGTATTTTTGGAGAGTTGGTATCAGGCGTGGCCTGAAGTCAAAAACGTATCGATGACGGATTGGCAACAAGTGTTTGCTATACGTGATGAAGTAAACAAGGCTTTAGAGCATCAACGTCAGGCAGGCCATATTGGCTCAGCCTTAGCTGCTGAAGTTACGTTATATGCCTCTACTGGTGCAGAAGAATTGCTGAGGAAATTAGGAGATGAATTACGCTTTATCTTGATCACGTCTTCAGCAACTGTTCTGCCAATGAGCGAGCGTCCTGAAGAGCTCCTGCATAATGAGGAACTTGGCGTCGCTATCAGCGTACAAGCGAGTACTAGCCCTAAATGCGGTCGCTGTTGGCACCGTTGTGAGGATGTAGGTACCGATAAGACGCATCCCGAGTTATGTCAGCGTTGCGTTGGTAATATTAGTGGAACGGATGAATTGAGACATTTTGCATGAGAAAATGGCTTTGGTTTATGATTGCGCTGGTTGTTGTTCTAACTGATCAGGCTAGCAAATATTGGGCCTCTCAAGTATTGATTCTTTACCATCCAGAACCCGTTTTCTCTATGCTTAATATGACCTTAGCATATAATACTGGCGCTGCATTTAGTTTTTTAAGGGATGCAGGTGATTGGCCGCGTTGGGCTTTTGCAGGATTTAGTGCGGTGATGAGTATCATCATAGTGGTTGTCATATTGCGATTACCCTCCAGAAATCGTTGGCAATTACTGGCATTTAGCCTGATTTTAGGGGGTGCGATTGGTAATCTTATCGATCGCGTGTACTTGGGTCATGTTATTGATTTTATAGAAGTGTATTATCATCGTTTTCATTGGCCCGTTTTTAATTTGGCCGATAGCGCGATCTGCATTGGTGCGTTTTTATTGTTTTTCCAAGGGTTAAGCAAGGACGGCGGTGCTTAGTGCTTGTAGTTGTTTACTTTCAGGATTTATGATGCTCACAGCGATAACAGCAGGTAGCGTGAGATAGTGTTCAACCTCGTCCCATTCAATTTCAGCAGGCAATAATCGAAGCTGAGGTAGGTACTTATTTAATAAAGTGCAAAAAGATAAAGTTGCTGGGAAAGGACGCACATGAGAGACACCTAAAGATTGCGCTTGCATAGCCTCGGAAAGGGTAGCTATCCCAGGTAAGTAATTGATGGAATATACGTTAGCTGTTTGCGCAATCGCGGCTAAGAACCCAGGACTTGTGACAAAGTGAACCCCTGCTTGGTAACAGTCTTCCAATTGCTGTGTATTAACAACATTGCCGGCGCCAATGCGTAACTGCGGAAACTTATTTAATGCCGTGGTGAGCAGGACCGGATCGGTTGAATTAATTTCAACAACAGACAATCCGGCTTGAGTAATTTTTTGCAGCTTCTCAAATAAATGCCCATCGACATCTAGAGTAATAATAATTGATTGGTTATCAGTTATCTTATCTATCATCATAGTTTTTGTTCGCTAATTAGACTGAAATTTATTCCAATGTTAGAAGAGTTGCTGTCTGTTAGCAAGGGGACCATTGAAAAACTGCGATGACACCCTTGCAAGGATTGTGGTCTAAAATTTTTTTTATCATCACTTACCGTAGCCCGTATTTCACTACGCTTCATACGGGCTACGATTGATTAGCGACAAGGTTTCTTGGGGATTAATAAGGGGTTGGCTTTTGCTTGGTTGGTAACGGGGTTGGTGCTGTTGTTACCACTGGCGTTGGTTCTGGCTTTATTGTTGGTGTTGAGGCCGGTGCTGGCTTGGCATAAGGCGTTAGGTTGTTTTTAACAACATCGGGGGAGTTTAGATTCATCCAAGTTGTTCCTGCTTCACGATGTTTCAATAATTCTTTCAATAATGAAGGGGGAATGGGCATCCCTGGTCTCAATTGATTAACCCGGTCGATTATTGATTTCGGT
>CAMBDN010000151.1 GCA_945865355.1 Legionella genomosp. 1 | reverse complement strand
CCCATGTGCCTTTGGCGGTGATTGGCGGTATCCCATAACCTCCGGATTCGATTGAAACATCATCTGGTTCGAAAATGTCACTTGCAAAATAAAGCCAAATCGTTAACATTGAATAACTTTTCGAAATAAAGGGATGTTATGAGACTTGCACCTGTTTTTGTCGCTTTAATGGCAAGCACTGTTGCTCAAGCAGCAACGCCCATTGACGGCTGGTATGCGGGCGTCTTTGGTGGGTATGCCTATGTGCCCAACAACGTTAACAATACATCTTATGGTTTGACCCGCTCCAATGCCTCCTATAAACCAGGCTTTGATGCGGGTGGTAGTTTTGGCTATAAAAGTCACCCGATGCGTTATGAAGGTGAGCTCACTTATCTAAAAGCCAATTTAAAAGATTTTACAATTAACGGTGTGCAGCAAACCAATGTCGGCGGTTATTCTGATGCCATTTTTGCCATGGCAAATGTCTATTACGACTTCCCGAACTTACTCAATGCCCTTCAACCCTTTTTAGGCGTTGGTATTGGATATGGTTGGATCCAAGGTAAATTTGATAGTCATGACCCACTGCTAGGCTCCACACAATTTAAAGGGCAAGATAGCGCATTTAGTTACCAAGGTACCGCCGGTCTAACCTACAATTTTTCGGAGGAATATGCCCTTAACATCGGCTATCGTTATATTGCTACTAACCAAGTCAACGCTCTTGGCAAGATCTTTCAAGCTCAATTAGCCAATCTGGGAATGGTTTATCGATTTGATGGAAAAAAATACAAGTAAGGGAATCAAATGAATCTAACGTTTAAATTTGCATTGATTATTAAATACCTTGCCTTAGCCATGTTGTTAATGATTAATGGACAACTATTCGCCGTAAATCCTGTCAACGGCTTTTATGGTGGTGTCTTTCTAGGCCCTACTTACGCGCCAAACGCTACCTTTACCGTAGAAACACCTTTTTCTCCGCTGTCAATGGATGGAACTGTTCATTATTCTATTATAGGCAACATCGGTGGCCAAGCGGGGTATCGCTTTAATCATTTCCGCGTTGAGGGCGAGTTGTTTGCTAACTACAATACCTTCAAAACGTTGAAAGTCGGTGATATTACGTTCAACACCCCTTATCCTTATTACAGCAACATCACCATGAAAGGCAGCACCACAACAGGAGCCATTATGGCTAATGTTTTCTATGACTTCTACACCCTGGGTCAAACCGTTTATTGGTCACCGTACTTAGGCCTTGGTATTGGCTATTCTTATATCCAAAATACAGTCTCTTTTTACAACGCCAACGTTGAATATCCTAGTCTTGGTCAAACCCAAAGCTCAACCCATCCAGCGGGACAATTTATTATTGGCTTGGGTTATTTCCTGGACGATTTCACCACAGTAGGTTTGGACTACCGCTATTTCACAACAGAAGCCGCATCACCCTTTAATTCACGAACCGCACTTAACTCCTTTAACATCACTTTAATCGGTTCATTTGATCGTGGTTAGAATGTATTGACATATCCGGAGGCCCTACGTCGCGAGACTTGGGCCTCTAAGTTGTCAACAAACCCTAGGACGAAACCATGAAGTATCAAATTCTCCCTTCACTACTCGCTGCAGACTTAACCTGCATTGGCGATGAAATCAATGCCGTGATGAAAGCTGGGGTAGAGATGATTCATATTGATGTCATGGACAACCACTATGTACCTAATCTTACTTTTGGCCCTCAACTTTGCCAGTCAATTCATCAGCGTTTTAAAACATTAGCCATCGATGTGCATTTAATGGTTAAGCCTGTCGATGATCTGATTCAGCAATTTGCTGCTGCCGGAGCGACGCGTATCAGTATTCACCCTGATTCAACGCTACATCTAGATCGCAGCTTACAACTGATCAAAGACCTTGGATGTCAAGCAGGCATCGTACTTAATCCATCCACATCACCAGACTGCATCGAATGGTGTATCCATCGCCTTGATTTTGTATTGATCATGACCGTTAACCCAGGGTTCGGCGGGCAAACGCTCATCACCGAAGTGATCCAAAAAATTGAGCGCACCAGCCGCCAATACCCTCAACTGCCCATTTGTGTCGATGGCGGGGTCACAACAGCGAACATTGCAACACTCGTCCTTGCGGGAGCCACAGAGTTTGTTGCAGGCAGCTCTATATTTAAAAGCAACGATTATGCGAAAACCATTGCTCAGCTTCATGAGTGTGGCGAATAGATGCGCGCGCTTTGTTTTATTTTATGGTGTTTATGCTTAAACGGAACCGCTAGTGCTGAATCAGGCCAGGCCTATCTCGAAAAATTCATGAAGTTTAACCAATGGAAACAAAACTTACCCACAACACCCGACCCTGCGTTTCTCGAATTCATTGACAAAACGTCACCGCTGTCACAAAAACTACGCGAACGCTGGCTCTACCAGTTGGCCCTTGATAAAGATTGGGCCACCTATAGCAAACATTATCAGCCGTCTACCGATGAAAGCTTACAATGCTATGAAGTGCTCGCCCTTTATCAGCTGGATCAACGCCAACAAGCCGTCGTCGCTGGTGAAAAACTGTGGCTCAATGGTAACTCATTGCCGGGCGCCTGCGATCTACTGTTTTCTATTTTATTAAAAAACAACGATATTGGCGATGATCTCATCAATCAACGGATCGCCTTGGCGCTTGAAAAACGCAATATCCCCTTGGTCACCCATTTATTAAAACAATACAAGCCACCACGCCTAGATGAGATACAACAGTTAACAACTATTTATCAAAATCCAAGACGGATAACTGAGCTACAACCCAGCGAACTGCATAGTGAATTTTATTTATATGGACTGAATCGTTTAATTTCAATAAATATGAAACTAGCGCTTACATTTTGGCAAGAGGATAAGACCAAAAAAATATTAAACCATGCCCAACAACAAGCTTTTCTTGCCCACATGGCACTCTACAAAGCCATGCGAAACCAAGACGATGCACCAGAGTGGTTTGCAAAAATTGAACCCGCATTTTATAACGACATCCTTCTCGGTTGGCAAATTCGTTTTGCACTAAAATTTCGTCAATGGGATCGCGTTGAAAAGCTCATTAACCAATCAAACGATAAAGACAGCCCATGCTGGCAATATTGGCTAGCACGCGCTCTAGAAGAACAAGGACAAAAGGAAAAAGCATCCATCATCTATCAAAATCTATCCAAGATAAGAAGCTACTACGGATTTCTTGCCAGTCGGCGATTAAAAAAGGACTTTAATTTTCAAAATGAACGGGCTATCGAAAACAAGCAACTTTTACTACCCTATCAACCCGTTACTGATCAAATTAAGTCACTATATGTCTCAAACCAGACATTACAAGCCTCAAGACTTCTTAATGATTTTATTAGTGAGCTACCGAAAGATGACAAAAGTGCCTTGGTTTATTGGCTGGACCATGATTTGCAATGGCATGGTAAATCCGTTTATCTCAGCAATAACGACGAACTGAACAATCAATTATCGCTTCGATTTCCACTGGCCTATCGAGAAACCGTGATGAGCAATGCGACACATTACCAAATTCCACCCGAATTAATTTATGCCATTATTCGCCAGGAAAGCGCTTTTCGCGATGATGCGACGTCCAGCGCTGGCGCACAGGGGCTCATGCAACTGATGCCATCAACAGCACTTGTCGTTTCAAAAAGTGCAAAAATTCCCTATGTTGATAAAAAGCAGTTATTATCCTCGCAAAAAAACATTACTATTGGCGTCGCTTACTTGAAGGAGTTGGCCAAGCGTTTTCATAAACAACCGATTTTAATGGTTGCTGCTTATAATGCTGGGCCGAAGCAAGCCAACAACTGGTCAAAAAACCATCCGCCTATCGATATTGATATCTGGATAGAAACATTACCTTGGCCGGAAACCCGTAATTATTTGAAAAATGTCATCGCATTTTATGCAGTTTATCAATATCGAATGCGGAAAAAATCGGACATATCGCCCTTTATGAAATCATTTTCTTCTGAAAAAGAATCACCCTAATCATTCTTATCGTGATCCCGTATTATCCCAAAGACCTCGGACGGATATCTGGTAAAGAACACCCGTTATCAGCGCTTTTGGTTTTATCAGCTGGCTTTTTTACCAAAACGGATAAATCCGCTTGGCTGCTCACTCGGCCCTTATCACGTGCAACGGCTGCAAAGTTTATTTGCAGTCTTCTCGCCATTAATCTAAGCACAGATTTTTCAGCCTATATCGATCAGCTCCCTCTCCCGCGCTAGGAGTTCGAGTAGTATGATAACGTCCGGTGATGGTTGGGGAGAGGGAAATGGACCAATCTACACGAAGACAACTTGCTCGCAATTTACGAAAGAATAGCACTGATGCTGAGAGGCATCGTTGGTATCATCTTCGAGCCAATCGACTAATAATGCCAACTATTTCATTGTAAAGGGAGCTATGTTATCACAATGCTCCTCCGACGCACACACTGGGCTTTTCTCGTCTAGCGTATGCGTCTCCATGGAAAACGCTTCTATATCTATACTTAATGGGTCAGATATTTCTTCTGTCGGTTTTTTTTTATTCGTATTTAAATGGAGAAATGTTCCTTGATAGAGACAGAAGCTACCAATCAACACCCACTCTTTCTCGCTCTGACTCAAAGCAGTTAATATATCACCAGGAAATGCGTATTTAGAATCAATGGCCATCCCTTCAGGAAACACTGCTCTAAAATCCTGTGTTTCAACGGCATGTTGTAGTTGCTTCCCTTTTTCTGAAAGATTCCAAGCCGTTGAGAGTGTAGCCTTTGAGTACTGACTAAAAGGAAATTCCTTAAAATGTTTAAAAGACGTTTTCGTGACCGTCTGTTTAGTAATTGCTGAGAGAACAGCGGCTTGGACAGTTGAAACCACAAATGAAGTACAGCGCATACCTTTACTTATCGGCCCCATGAGTTCTGAGCGCGACGCAAATTTTATAGCGCGTCGTAACGAATTTTCAGTAAATTTAATAACTAGAGGATTTCTTCCTCTATCATAGCGTTGTGCGGATGCTCTTTCAAAATCATATGGTGTTGCTGGCCCCGACGTCGTGACATTGGGAATCGAAAAAAAATCATGTTTATGTTGATCATAACCGTTAGAGTCAGCCCAGAACCGCTTGGGATATACCTTCTCAAATCGTGTAAGATCAAAAATGGAGCTACTCATTGCCCAGCGACGAGCAATGATGGCAATTCCTTCTGCTAAAGGTCTATTTGCTAACCTAAAAATAATATGTCGACCATCTCCAATATGGGTAAGACGTATCCCTGGTAATTTATATCCTTCAGCAACAGCATGCGCTAATGGTTTAGTAAAATGGCTTCCTGTCCAAATTGCAAGATGGCTCGCGTCAAAACATTTTAAACTCTTGATTGGAGAAAAATCTTCTAAAGAAGAATCCTCATAGGGTATTTCAGTAATAAAAATATCACCCGGCATCAAACCCAAAGAGGAGGCAATCAGTTGGTCACTACTTGGCAATTTAATCTCCCACACCAGGTCAAATGAAATTTTAATAACCACAATGCGCTGACTCAGATCTTACAAAAATACCGCCACAGGTCATTATAAGTGCTGTCGTTCTAGGCGCAATGAGCAAATTTAAATCACTACACACGAAATGAGAAAGAAATTCTATGAGGTTAGGTGTGATCCATGTGAATAGACCCACCGAGTCACCCCAGTGAGCCCCTTTTAGGTAGGGTCGAGAACTGGCGCGGTGAATTCTAACTTCCCGTTTCCAGCTCCCGCCACGTTAAAGGCAGCATGCGGTTTTCCCACACTACGCTTTCTTGTTATCTTCTTATCAAAGTTTATGTGTCCTATCAAGCAGGAACGACTTTCAGCGGTTGGTAGTACCTGATATTATGATAGGAGTATAACCCCAACGTCAGATATATCCACTGCCTATTCCATCTTTCCCACCCGAAGCCCTTGCGTTTTCTAACCCTCATTGGGTAGCGTCTTGCTTTCTTTTCTACCCAGTCCTTATTCATACGTGAAGCATCGACTAGAGTTTCCTACTCTGAAGTAATTAGCCTTGCCCCTTATCGAAAGAGGTCTCATATTGCAAACAACGACAATGTCGCCGCTACTGGCAGCCTGATAGAGGTGTTCTGGGGTGAATTTAGGCATAATGGACCAAGTTGATAATACAGTACGAATATTATGGGAGGAGTTTTATCTTGGTAGCAAGCTTAAATTGAGGATTAGAGC
>CAMBDN010000150.1 GCA_945865355.1 Legionella genomosp. 1 | reverse complement strand
TATATATCGGTTGGTCAGGACGAATGGATTTGATTTTAATGATTTCATTAAAATCAAATCCATCATTAGCATAAAGACCCAATAATTTGGCAACAAATATAGAGTCGCTGCCCTTAAATCTATTTGGTAATTCATGTGCGATTAAACTTGTTGTTCTCCTGTGCCCCAATGGAGCAGTTGCAGGTGCAGGCAAAAGAAACGGGCGCAAAGGAGCAGGAGCAGGAGCAGGAGCAGGAGGATAGAAGCTGGAAATTGGCTGTTGCGCACGGGGAATAAAATATTGTGAGCTAACATGCTCTAGTATCTTTACTGCAAGTGAATTAGTATCCGCCCCACCGATTGAGCCATCAATCTCATCTAGCCTTGCTTTACTTAGAAAAAAAACATCTTCATTTTTTTCTTTATCGAAAGAATATACATACTTACCTGCTAATTTAGCAGGATTCAGATTGACACTTAACCCATTATGTCTAAGCCGGACATACACACCATCGGGTGCTTCAGTAAATAATGATTTGACATGATCATACCCAGCGGGCCCTGAATTAAAAATACAATCCAAAGCAGCCAACAAATAGCAATCACCTACATTACCTTGCTTTATAAAGATAGGCGTATTTTGTTCTGGGAATAATTGTGTCGTCATCATTACCTACTTCGTCATTCGCCCATAGATTTTCTCTGAAGACTCGCCTCAGCAGGATAATTAGGCTCTTAGGGGGTTGCAATCAAATATCCGATCATTCTACTGGAGAATTGTTAAGGTAAAATTAACTCTATTTGCATACAAATGCACCTACGTTGTGTCTTTTTTTTAGCAATCACCATTAATAAAATAGATTACCAACTCAATTTAATCCACATCTATTGAGTAGTATACTTGTAACAAAACAATCAGCCGGATGAACCTGATGCACACCTTACCAACATGCCCAACATGTAATTCAACCTATACGTATAAAGATGCCGAGCTGTTCATTTGTCCGGAATGCTCTCATGAATGGACGAGCAACGAAGAAGAAACGGCAGGTGTTCGCTCTGAGATTAAAGACGCCAATGGCAATGCCCTTCATGATGGCGATACCATCTCTGTTATAAAAGACTTAAAGGTAAAAGGCTCTTCGTTGGTTGTAAAGGTTGGAACGAGGGTTAAGAATATTCGGTTAGTAAGTGGCGATCATGATATTGATTGCAAAATCGAGGGCATTGGGCCCATGAAATTAAAGTCGCAGTTTGTTAAAAACGTATAGATAAATGAGTCTCGATGATAAAATGACGGCCCTAAATGCGGGATTAAGCGTATTTTTGGAATTTTCTGCGTAATTGATTGATAAAAACAGGTGTTTTTTGTACAATTTTTTCGCCTATGATTTTAAATAACTTCAAAAATGCCCGTTAATACAATTGCCGTATTCATTACTAACTCACCACTGGATTTAACCGGCTCAAGTTTATACGTTATATTGCCAAACGGAACCATTCGCTTTTCTGGAGCGAATGATTTTGAACGAACTGCAACGACGTTTATCAGGCCTTTTTTAGTTGGATATTGCTCCTATTTGCGCAAAGGAATCATGTATCAACGCCCTATGCAAGGGTTATTTCCATTCGAAGCCGAAGTTGCAGAGCATATTGATCTCGGAAAACTATTTATTGAAGATAAAAAAGGACATAAAGGTAACTGTATTACTGAGGTCATCCGTTTCCAGGAATTGTATGATCTCTCCTTTTGCCCCAAAACCTGGCGCGGAAGAGAGTATGGTGGTACAGAATGGAATATAGCGCTAGCAGAAGTACTCAAAGCGATATTACATGTTACTCAAAAAAAATCATTTGCTAGAACAGATATCGAGCTTGTAAAAGAGCCGGAGGAAACCAAATATAGCATGCGTATGTTTAGTTCATAACAGGACCTACGCAAAACAAAATTTTTCAATAAACCTGGGAAAATAGACCCGTTTCTAGCTAAGCACTGAATAAATATACGCTGACGGCGTACATTCAAACATGACGACTATAAAAAGAATTTGAAAATCTAATGTATTGGAATCTATAGCAGAACCTGATTCACCTGAAGTAATCGCGTAACATCTCTCTATTGAAATGCCGGAGTTAAAAAGGATGAACAAACACGTTTCAAAACAATACGAAGCATCCGAGCTGGGTAAAAAATCGGACTATGGTTCAACCTATGATCCAACTCGATTGCACCCTATTCCTCGCGCAGGAAAACGACAAGAAATTGGTATCGATCCAACGTCCCCCCTACCTTTTTCAGGCTTTGATTGTTGGAATCATTATGAGGTATCCTGGCTTAATCAAAAGGGCAAGCCGGTGGTTGCTATTGCTGAAATTATCTACGATTGCAACTCACCCAATATCATAGAATCTAAATCGTTAAAACTTTTTTTTAATTCATTGAATAACTCCAAATTTAACAATATTACCGATGTAGAACAGCAGGTCAAAAAAGATCTGGAAACACGCGTCGAAGCTGAGGTCATTGTTCATAGTCATCCCTTGGATCAATTAAAGGATAATGCCCTACAAAAATCACCTGATGGTATAAGCCTTGATGGGCTTGATGTGGAGTGCTCTGTTTATTTAGTAGACCCGTCTTTTCTTACTGTCAGTGACAAAATTGTAGAAGAAACACTCTACTCAGATTTATTGAAATCAAATTGCCTGGTGACCAACCAACCGGACTGGGGCAGTGTACAAATTGCTTATAAAGGCAAAAAAATCGACCGAGAAGGCTTGTTAAAATACCTTGTGTCTTACAGAAATCACAATGAATTTCATGAACAATGCATCGAGCGAATTTTTATTGATATCATGCGTTATTGCAGCCCCGAATCATTACCCGTCAATGGTCGGTATACACGACGAGGTGGATTAGATATTAATCCTTACCGTACAACAGAAAAATCCTTGCCCGATAGTAAAAATATACGACTAATTAGACAATAGGCCCCCAATATGCGAATGATTGATGATTTAAAAAACGTCATAAAACAAGCAGAGCAACGCGTACATATCGGTGAAGTGTATGCCCACTTTCGCAACCCCGAACACCTTTATAAAGTACTCGCCATTGCTATACAGGAGGAAACAGAAGAGCCTAGCGTTGTCTATCAAGCATTATATGGTGACAAGCTCATATGGGTGAGGGCCGTTTCTGTTTGGTGTGAATCGATCGACCATAAAGGCCTGCGTCTCCCTCGCTTTATACTCAAATCTGCAAAACCTGACGCAGGAAATAGGCTCTCACTATGACTTGGAACGAACAACGCCTAAATGCTTATTTTTGCCAAGCAATGTTGTCGCCGTAACCAGCGACACACCGCCCATAAGAATCAAATAATACGCTGGAGCGAGAGAATCTATTGATTCGGTCAACAACGTCACAACTAAAGGCGCTGTGCCACCAAATAATGCATTTCCTAGATTATAAGCAAATGCGATCCCGCTATAACGAACATTTTCAGGACAGTTTTCAACTATAGCGATTAGCGTATTCCCTTGCTCTAATGAACTTAATACCACAGCGATACCCAAAGCAAAAACTATCGCTAATATCGTGTTTGTTTGAAGTAAATAAAAACAAGGTAGAACGAGCAATATGATTCCCATTGCCGTGATAATCAACATGTTCTTCCGACTAAAATAATCCCCACATAATCCGGCCAATGGCACTAAAAACAACATCCCGACCAACGAACAGATTTGTATCAATAAAGCCGTTTTCAATGGGAAACCCATGAAGCGCTCTAAATAAGTGGGCATATAGCCAAAAAATATGTAATAAAACGCCGATCCCATGCACGTCATGCCTAAGATTTTTAATAACTGATAAGGGGCGTATTTAATGGCCGCAAGAAATGGTTTAACTTCAAGATGTTGTTTTGCTTTTAGATTTTGATAAACATGAGTCTCTGTTAACTGAAAGCGGTAATAAATAACTATCGATCCTGGTAGTCCTGCCAAAATGAAGGGTAATCGCCATGCCCAATCACGAATAGTATCTGCGGTAGCAAATAGGTGTAATAAGAGATACAACAGCGTGGCCAGCAAAAAACCTAAATTTGCACCAAATGCAGCAAAACTAGTAATAAACCCCCGTCTATTCGCTGGTGCAGATTCAGCGAGATAAATCATGACACCACTGTATTCGCCACCGATAGATAATCCTTGAACCAGGCGCAGCGTTGTAAACAGGATAGGTGCTAATATCCCTATCGTTTCATAGCTAGGCATAATGCCAATTAGCAGCGTAGGCAAAGAAATGATAAGCACAGAAATTCTTAACGCTTTTGCACGACCACGAGTATCACCATAGTGGCCAAAGAGAATGCCGCCCAACGGGCGGCAGATAAATCCTGCCGAAAATACCATTAAAGTATAAAGGGTCGACATGTTAACTGAGTGTTGAGGAAAGAATTTCGCACCGATCAACGGCGCCATAAAAATAAACAACCCGAAATCTAACCACTCCAAGGTGTTACTTAGACTTGAGGTGATGATGGCTTTTTTTTTCAACGATTGATTATCCTTTAACGACAGGGTTAGGGCATTGTCCAATGCAGTAGAATAACATCAGAATGACATAACATTGGCAAGCTTTATTATCCGCTAATCCCCCTACTGCCCGTATTCACGAAAAACTCAAGACGACGTCATACTGAACTAATTTATCCGCTCATAATTAACCCATCCAATTTGATTCTATTTAAGAAAAAAATGAATTTTTAATTGTCATTACGAGCTTACGAAACAGGCGTAAAAGCACCCAAAGGTCACAGAAAACCTGGCTGCTGCCAACCAGGCTAAGGATGCTATATTACACGTTATTCAAGATCACGGTCCGTTAAAACCCAACGATTAATTATGCCCTTGTAACCGTAAGTTCAACAACGTCAAAGTAGCCTTTTTCTTGGTATCAGCGAGATCATTAGACGAAACCAGATTCAAACAGTAAGAGGTGAACGCGTTGACTCGCTCTTGGTTGCTCTGATTTTGATTATCAGTCGCTTGATTTGCCGCATTAAACGCTTGATCTAATTCAATTGCCAGTGCCTCTAAACTCTCTTGACTTGGCTTCTCTCGTTTATCCAGCCCTTCTTTCACAGCCAACGCCTCGATTTGTTGAGTCAGTGCGCCGAACGCATTCGCTTCAGATTGCTGTGAGTTAGCGTTTTTAGCATTCAAGCTGTAATTATTTTGCTGATCATTTTTCCAATCTTCAATTTCACCTTGAACCGCCAAAACAGTCATCAATACTCTTGGATCAATATTTTTTTGATTTAACAAATCGCTATTGGTCACATGAATGGTCCAATCATTTTTAAATCTGAAAAATGAACGAGACATGATTGCCATTTCTTGATTGGTTACGGTATCGTAAATATAAAATTTTGTACCCCAAAAATTCATTTCAGCGCGAGCAAGTTTAGTTGATGAATCGGCAGCAAGCACGACAAAGGTAGGGAAGAAAGTAAAGATTTTTTCCTCAACACCACCGATAAATGTATCGGTTTGATCATAAATATCCAGATGTGCTCCAAATGAAAAGAATCGAGCTTTTGCCGTTGCCGTTTTTACATCCATGGGATCATAAAAATCATAGGTCAGGAGTAAACTAAAAAAACGTCGATATAGCGGACCCAATTTTTGCGTTTTTGTTTCAATATCATAACTCTTGGTTAAACTGATCCAATGCTCACGAACAGAGACTTCTTCAGGAAGAGAGGAGGTTGAACTGGCAATCGTTACATTTACCGCAAGAAATAAAAAAAGCAGACTCATTACTATTTTTTCATGAAACATTCCTTAAGTTAAAAATACCAAGCCTTAAATAAAACGCACTGTCGGATTGCAACAGACCGTTGCTAAACTTTAATTTAATAGCAAGGTGGCAGTATAAATGAGCATGCTTAAGGGAAAATTAATGATTCTAGAGTAAGATCAAGAAATAGCTATAAATATCAACCGCTCTCTCATCGGCTTCTACTTTAATACGAGGGGATTCGAAATCTATAAGTTATTTTATAAACGAATGAATGGCCTCAAAGTCGTTGCTACCTAACAACCGTAGATAAGGGATAAGCATCGATTGAGTCCGTATACTGCTGTAAAGTTTTATAATCGAGACAAGCTCAAAAATAGAACAGCTTTATAGAAGGGTTGTTTACTCGGTTATGAAAGGCTATTGCAAGAGCCATCCACATTATCCAAACTATTGGTGTTGAATCAATTAG
>CAMBDN010000149.1 GCA_945865355.1 Legionella genomosp. 1 | reverse complement strand
AGCAAACGATGATCCTAGTCCACAAGACTTGTTTAATGTTGGGACTATTTCTAGCGTTTTGCAGTTGCTAAAGTTACCGGATGGGACTGTCAAGGTACTCGTTGAAGGTGAGCGACGTGTTAAAGTTGAATCTTACTCATTAGAAAATGATTTTTTGGCCGCTACCTTGGAAGAAATACACGAGGTAAGTGATGCTTTAAAAGTGTCAGAAGTTGAAATCCTCACACGTTCATTGATGTCACAATTCGAACAATACATCAAACTCAATAAAAAAATTCCGCCAGAAGTATTAAGTTCATTAGGTGGGATAGAAGAGCCTGGTCGCTTAGCGGATACAATTGCCGCGCACTTAAGTCTCAAAATTGAAGATAAACAGGAGCTATTAGAGACACTTGATATTGGTACACGTCTAGAGCGTCTAATGGCTGCCATTGAAAATGAAATTGATTTGTTACAAGTAGAAAAACGAGTGCGTGGTCGTGTTAAGCGGCAAATGGAAAAAAGCCAGCGTGAATATTATCTAAATGAACAAATGAAGGCTATCCAAAAAGAACTCGGTGAGATTACTGAAGAAGGCAATGAGCTTGAGCAATTAGAAAAGTCGATCACTAAAGCGGGTATGCCAAAGGAAGCAAAAGATAAATCATTTGCTGAATTACATAAGCTAAAATTAATGTCGCCGATGTCAGCTGAAGCCACCGTTATTCGTAATTATTTGGATTGGATGTTATCGGTTCCTTGGAAAAAGAGAAATAAGATACAGTTTGATTTAATAAAAGCTGAGAAAATGCTTGATAAAGATCACTTTGGCTTAGAAAAAGTAAAAGAACGTATTATTGAATATCTCGCCGTGCAACAACGTGTTAAGCGGCTAAAGGGCCCCATTCTTTGTTTGGTTGGTCCTCCTGGCGTAGGTAAGACATCCCTTGGTCAATCCATTGCTAATGCTACAGGCAGAACGTTTATTCGGATTGCTTTGGGAGGCGTGCGTGATGAGGCTGAGATTCGCGGTCATCGTCGCACCTATATTGGTTCTATGCCGGGTAAAATTATTCAAAAACTATGTAAGGCTGGCGTTAAAAATCCTCTCATCATGTTAGATGAGGTTGATAAAATGGCAATGGACTTTCGAGGTGATCCTGCATCAGCATTGCTGGAAGTT
The DNA here is from genome assembly GCA_945865355.1 of Legionella genomosp. 1. GTDB lineage: Bacteria > Pseudomonadota > Gammaproteobacteria > Legionellales > Legionellaceae > CAMBDN01. The sequence goes on along the minus strand of CAMBDN010000149.1, from coordinate 5,111 downwards.
CTTGATCCCGAACAAAACCATACGTTTAACGACCACTATTTAGAAGTAAATTATGACTTGAGTGATGTCATGTTCATCGCAACGGCAAATTCCCTAGAAATTCCAGCGCCACTATTGGATAGAATGGAAGTGCTACGGTTGGCTGGCTATACCGAGGATGAGAAGGTCAATATTGCTGAAAATTATTTGGTGCCAAAACAACAGGTGTTGAATGGTTTGAAAGCGAACGAAATTGAATTTCATCAGGGAGCGATACACGAGATCGTCAGGCATTACACACGTGAAGCTGGGGTGCGTAATTTAGAGCGCGATATTGCTCATGTTTGCAGGAAAGTTGTTAAAGATATTCTAACCAGCAAACAAGAGAAAAAAGTTAAGGTGACTCGAAATAATATTGAAAAATATTTGGGTGTAAAAAAATATCGTTACGGTCTGGCTGAAAATTTTGACCTTATAGGGCAAGTGACTGGTTTGGCGTGGACCAGCGTTGGTGGAGAGCTGCTTACAATTGAAGCATCCGTCATGCAAGGGAAAGGCAAGACTTTGCACACTGGCCAATTGGGTGAGGTGATGCAAGAATCAATTCATGCGGCAATGACGGTTGTTAGAAGCCGTGCCAAGTCGTTTGGTATTCCTGAAGATTTCTATGACAAATATGATTATCATGTTCATGTCCCGGAGGGAGCAACGCCTAAGGATGGTCCAAGCGCCGGGATTGGGATGTGCACGGCCATCGTTTCTGCTGTGACGCAAATCCCAGTCAGGGCAGACGTTGCAATGACCGGAGAAATTACCTTACGAGGCCAGGTTCTGCCCATTGGTGGTCTAAAGGAAAAACTTTTGGCCGCACATCGTGGAGGGATCAAACATGTGATTATTCCTGAGGAAAACAAGAAGGATTTGACTGAGATTCCAGATAACGTTTTAAGAAAATTAACGATACATCCTGTGAAGACAATTGATGAGGTTCTAGAGATAGCATTGCAACGTAGTCCACTGGTGGATCAGGCGTTAACGAGCCCAATTACGACCAAGCCTGTTAAAAGTGTGAAGAAAAAAGTAAATAATGATTTACACGCCCAGTAATTAAAGGTATATTCTCGTCGTTGCCCGCTACTGGCGGGGCTTCAGGGATGTAACAGCTTGACTAGGGTTGGTTAATCTGGTGTAATCAGCTCCGGATAAGGATGAATAACTGAAAGGGGAAAAGATGAATAAAAGTGAATTGGTTGAGGCAATCGCTCAAGGTTCAGGCGTCACAAAAGTTGATGCTAATCGAGTACTAGATGTCTTTATGAGCACCGTTACTGAAACGCTGCAAAAAGGTGATCAAGTGGTTTTGCCAGGATTCGGATCTTTTTCAACAGGTAATCGTTCTGCGAGAACTGGTCGTAATCCGCAGACAGGAGAGACAATACAAATTAAAGCTTCACGTGTTGCTAAGTTTAAGGCTGGCAAAACATTGAAAGAAGCTGTACAGGAATAATTTTTCCTGGGTGCTTAGCTCAGCTGGGAGAGCATCGCCCTTACAAGGCGAGGGTCGCAGGTTCGATCCCTGCAGCACCCACCATGAATTGGAGTGGTAGTTCAGTTGGTTAGAATACCGGCCTGTCACGCCGGGGGTCGCGGGTTCGAGCCCCGTCCACTCCGCCAGCATAACGCGCCTTAGGGCGCGTTTTTTTTAATTAGGTAAAACAGTTGTTCACCATAGTCGATTAATTTTTAAATGAACGTCTCTTTTCGGGGTGACATACTCCATGCATTTAAAATTCAATTCACTATTCTAGACAAGTTGAATTGTCCAGTGGGTCTAGTTGTGATATTTTATGCTACATTTATTGCCTGGATTCTGGGTTGTATTAATTATGGAACTTCTTAAATGTTGCAGAAGCTAAACGAGCGAATTCAAGGTGTTGTTGCTTGGGTGATTATTGTTCTTATTGCAATAACCTTCACCTTATTTGGTATCGATTACTACATTCAGTCACGGCATGAAACAAATGCCCAAGTTGAAGTGAATGGACAGCCCATTTCAAAACAAGCCTTTGATCTAAATTATCGACGTACTCGTCAAATGCGTGATCCAGCGCTCATGACCGCTGCTTTGGAAAATCAATTAAAGCAGCAAGTTATGGATGAAATGATAATGAGTAGAGTGAGTATGCAAGCTGCGCGGGCCAATGGGTTTGATGTTGACGACGCACTGGCAAATGCTGCGATATTGAGTATTCCTCAATTCCAGCAAGACGGTCACTTTTCTAAAGATCGATATCAGCAAGCATTGAATGGCGCGCTCTTTACCCCGGAATCATTTCAAAAAGAAGTGAGTCAAGGGATGCTTATCAATCAGCAACGTTTTGCCTTTATTGGCACGTCCTTTGCCTTGCCCAGCGAAATCAATCAATTTGTAAAGTTATATATGCAAACGAGAGATTACGACTACGTAACAATTCCAGCTTTGCGGTTTATGAATCAGGAAAAGGTTTCTTCCGAAGAGGTTTCTGCCTATTACCAAAAGCACCAAAAGGAATTTTTGACACCTGAAAAAGTCAGTGTTGATTATATACGTTTATCCATGGCGGACATTAAAGCAACGATTAAGATATCAGATCAACAAGTACAGCGCTATTATGAAGAAAATCAAAGTAATTATTATACGCCAGCACAATGGAAAGTTGCTCATATTCTGTTTGCCGTACCTTCCGATATTTCAGATGATGAAAAGCAACGTATTAAGCAGCATGCAGAAGAGACGTACAGCGCATTACAAAAAGACCCAACGAAGTTTGATGAAGACGCTAAAGCCATCTCAGATGATAAAATATCTGCGGTCAAAGGTGGTGTATTACCTTGGATTGTGGCAGGCCAATCAAAACTTGATAAAACCTTAATTGGTCTTACATCCCCAGGACAAATCTCAACACCAGCTCAAACGGAACATGGATATGAGATATTTAAACTCATTGGATATAAAGCATCAAAAGTTAAACCACTGGATGATGTTAAGGCAGAAATTAACGACCAATTGTTAGCTGACCTTGGCCAGGCAGAGTATGCTCAAAAACTAGAGAAATTATCTGATTTGAGTTATCAAACACCAGATTCTTTATTACCGGTCGCTGATGCACTCAAATTGACTGTACAGCAGTCACTCCCATTCTCACGTTTGGGTGGGGACGATAAGCTGTCAAAGAATAAGCAGATAATTAGTGCCGCTTTTAGCCACGATGTTTTAGAGTTGGGTAATAATAGTGAACCTGTCCAACAAGATAATGAAAGTGTTATTGTACTGCGAGTAAATAAGCACCTACCTGCAGTAGAGTCAACGTTGGATGAGGTAAAGCCTGTAATTTTAGAAAAATTAGCCTTGAGTAAAGCGAAGGAAGAAGCAAGGCAGTTAGGTAAGGTGTTGCTTGGCGCCAACCAACAATTAAACGAACAAAATAAATTGATGGATGAAAGCAAGTTACACTGGCTTGTTATTAGTGAAGCAGCACGTGACAGCGATAAGTCGGCTGAAGCAATTAATTCCATGGCATTTAATTTGGCCCTTGTTGACGCAGAGGAAGGTCGTAGCTTGGATAATGGTGACTATGTTATTGTTCATTTGAAAAAAATTAATGATGGCAAATTAGCAACACACGATAAAGAACAAGTTGCAAGTATCACTCAACAGATTGAAGCTAATTTTGGCATGATGGATTATGATCTATATTTAAATAACTTGATGAGTAAAGCGACCATCGTTAAGCATTAGCCTGCCTTCATAGTTACCCGCATGTTGCGAAGCGATATGCGGGAGCTTATCATGTGCCCTGAATAACCCGCAGTTATTTCGCTAAACATCCTATTATTATGTTCATCCTTTTGAATACCCAAACCTCATATCATTGATCAGCACATTACAATGAATAGTTAATTTTAAAAAAATTGTTGTCTACAGTTGTTTCACTTATATCCTACATACGAAAAACCAAGGTCACGTGATTCTCAACGTACTTAATTATTTCCTGAATAATAATCCAGACTTTGTATTCATGTGAGCCCACAATTTTTTCGCGATGACGTGAATACCCTTTTCAATAAATCCTGTTAAGTTCTTTGGCACACAAGCAGGGTGATTGAAAATAGAACAAATTTTATGTATAAAGACCAATAAATTTTTTTATTGAGTCGATATATTTCATATAAACAGCAATTATTGCGAGGTATAAAGCCATGCCACAGAACAATATAATGACTGACGCGCAACTCAAGCAGTTGTATTTTGGTATAGCAAAACATTATCGCGAGATTCGCGAACGTAACCCTGATGCATCTATAAATGACGTTTATAATGAGCTCTATTTTGGTGTTTATACTTCATTAAATGGTAATGCAAGTTCGCTAAGTCACTTGGATGCTCAAGAAAAGTTGAAAGCCTATAAGATATTGAACACGTTTATTGCTGCATGTCCACCTGATCCAGAGAGACCCGCTGCTCGAATTAATTTTTTTAGATTTGGCACGCCACCTGTCCTCATCATTCATTATTATAGTCGCCCACATTACTGTGCAGGTAACGATTTTGTTTTTACATGGTTATTGTTGAGCTCGTTCAATAGACCTTATTACTATCGTCCAGGTGGATTTGGTCCTGGGCATCATCATCATGGTCATACGCAGGGGGGCGGAAGTAATGAGGATACAGCGAAGGTCATGGCGATTATACTTCTTGTTGCTATAGCTGCAGTGGCGATAGTTCTTACCTTGATAGCACTTTACTACGTGTTGAATGAAATGCTGAACAGTGGTGAGCGGTTTTTCTTTCATGAAGGTTGGTTACAAGCAAGTATTAGCCTATTGAGTGTTGCTGCAGGTGCTGCTGCTAGTGCTATTCTTGCAAGCTTATTTGCTTCAGCCCCATTGGCGAGCTTGGCGATATTAGCTGGGATAGCTAACCCAGTAGGGATTGTTGTCTTTGGTGTGGTTTGTCTTAGTATCATCGGTGCTGCAGCGACTTGTTTTATCACTCATCAAATTCAAGAGTATGCGATCAAAGCGGCAAATCCTGATGCCATTGATCCGTATGATCCTCATCGTTTTTTGTTAACAGATGCCGAAACTAGTGA
>CAMBDN010000148.1 GCA_945865355.1 Legionella genomosp. 1 | reverse complement strand
AGTCCTCGTGCGGTTCTATATCCTAAATCACGCGTATGCCGATTAGTGCCAATATTTTGCACATACAAATAATTATTGTCGGAAGCTTTTGCATTAAAATCATGCATGGCCTGCATCATTAAAAGAACACTCGTTCTTTGCCGATTGTTAGCCCAATCTACGGTTTTCTCAAAAGCATTAGAATGAAAAGAAGTGAATAGGTTTTCTACAACTGGGCCCGGTTTTCCTCCTCGCATCGCACGCATTTCCTGATGCAGAAAGCTATATTTACCGACCAAGTCGCTCTTAACGTCCTCTGCTGACATTTTTTTATCAAAAACGAGGGCAGGTGATGGGATACGCGAACTAACTGCTGTCGTTGGTTGCAATGCCCCTTTCTCATCGCGATAGGTATAAGTAACACGACGAAAAGCGGCTTGGTCCTCTACACCAACCCCTTTAAATTTAGGCTTATTATGGGCCGTATCCTTCGTGCCAGTAATCAGCATGCCTTGCTGGAGGTAATTGGATGTATAAAAATAGTCATGGCCAGTTGCAGTCTGCTCAGTAAAGGTATGTTTTTTGTCCAAACGTTGACATAGATTTTGAGTGTAATTGAGTACAGCCGGTCTACCCGCTCCACGCGATTTTAAGTCATTTACCACTTCTGTTAGTAAAGCACTCTTAGCATAATGGGCTAATGGTTTCCTTTGTTTGGCCAGCACCTCATTCAGCTTTTCTATATCAACAACACCGTCTTTTGATGTTGCCTTAGCTAATGCTTCTCCAAATTTTTTAGTCACTTCAGCTTGAATTTTTAGGGCCGCTTTTTGACGAATGTCTTGCCATTGTTGCGGATTAATTTTTTGTGGCTCACCTAGATCAAAACCAGGTGCTCTTGAGCGACTTTCATACGTCTTAGCCATTAAACTCATATGAGCATAAGTTTCCTCAAAGGAAGCAATAATACTTGCTCGCTGATGTGAGGGAATATTAACAGCGCCATATTTACCCTGGTATTTACCTTGCAAGGCTCGATAATCATCGCCACCTACAGCAGGTGCAGCGCCCGTTAAATCGATAGAACATAAGATGGTATCTGTTGGCGTACGGCCACCCAGTAAACGCTTTAGTGTTGTATTAACAACTTCCGGTGTTCGTGCAGCCTCACCAACCAAACCCAAACTGGCTTCAATTGTTTGGAGAGCCTGTGCTTTTGCTGCAGCATCTAGCTTGAGCTCATGCACTAAACGCCCTTGTGGATCGTACATCAATGACCCATCTTGAGCCGCAACGGCACCTCTTAACGTTGCTTGGTACAAGAAATCTTGGTAGACGGCATTGGCTTTGGCTACATTATATCGTTGCTGTTCATTACTCAAGCCATCTCGCACCGCTGCCGGCAGTGCATTTTGAAACACTGGGTCTTTCAAACTAGCTAAAGCAGCGCTAGCCTTGACATCACCCTCACCTGATTTAAATAGTAGTTTTTGATAAATTGCTATTTGGACATCTGGATAAGGCAATCCAAGAAATTGACCTTGATAGTTATCAGCACCTGCATTAAGAAGCGCATCAAACGATTCCGAGAGTGACATGTTGCCCTCATAAATTACCCTATTTAGTCATATTTTAGCACTCAATTGTTACGTAAATATTATGCGCACATTATCGGTATTTACGAAAAATCCGGCCATTATTCAGCAGATCCTTAACTGTGCCAGGATGAAGCGTCCTAAGCTTTTCGAAGGCGTTATTATTTTTTGCTCAGTTCATCTAGCAAACGCTGGGCTTCGGCTTGTTGCTTTTTGTTGCCAAAATCAACCACTTCTTGCAGTGACTGTTTAGCTGTCTCAATGTCATCCATCTCAATATAGGTTTTTGCTAATGCTAACAACGTCTCCAACGCAGCCTTACTTTTTACAAGCTTTTCCGCATCGCCAGTAGGAGCAGATTCAACAGGATTTAACACGAACTCAATGTTATTCGCATCGACCGGCTCTTCTGAAAGCTTAGGCTCCTTGGTTATTTTAGCAACAATTTTATCGACTGGAGGCTCTTCATTGTCGTGTGATAACTCCGGTAAAAATTCAATGGAATTATCTTCAAGGGTTTCTTGCTTCTTCAACACAAGACGTTCGGAGATTAATTCCAAATCAATAGGGTCAGAGCTTGGGTTGCCTTCTTCAATTGGCAAAGCATTTATAGCCTCATGTTCTATAGAACCCGTTTCAGCTTTAAACTTTTCTTCCAAATCAACCGCTGCCGGGCTTGGTTTTTCATCTTCAATTGATAAAGCACCTGCAAGCCCAAGGGCCAAAGAACCGACCTCAGATGTGGTTTTTTCTTCCAAGCCAGCCACAGCCGGGCCTGGGTTTTCAACGTCAAGTGACAAATTACCTGCACTCTCAAGTTCCAATAAACCGGCTTCGGCGGCAGGCTTATCATCCAAATCGATAAGAGTCGAGATCGATTTTTCATCTTCAATTGCTACTTTTGCTAATCCTTCATGTTCCTTTTCTAAAGGATCAACACTCGGTATTTCTTCAAAAACCGCGGGCGCTGAAATCACTTGCGCATCCTTTGCCCCAGCAGGCTTTGAAATATCATTTTGTCCAGGTAAATCTTTAAAAAAAGCCGGCTCTGTAATCTGGAATGGCCGCTCATTACTATCTTGAGCCGGTGGATGTTGTTTCTCCAACTGAAATCGAACCCACAGCCACCAGTATACAAGGCCTCCGCCCACGCCAAGCCCTAATAAGAATAAAATCAAAAGTGAAATCCCCCCCTTTTCTTCACCAGGTCGTTGCTGACTTGCCTGCCCCGCAAGGCCTTGACTAGTTAACAATAAACGCATCTGCTCACGTAATTTATCTATTTCTTGTTCTCGTTTGACCGATTGTTGCTGAAGACCCTTGTTTTCTATCTGTAATGAATGCAGCTGTTCAATTAATAGCGTATTAGCTTCATGAGCAGATGCAATAGCTACAGTAGAAATACCTAACCCAGCTTTGATGTTAGCTTGAGATGACAAAGGATACTGACTTTGTATTTGTGGGTTATTAGCCGACGCGGAATTTTTTCCAATGGTTAATAACGATGAAGCCAGCGGCAATAAACGCGAAGATTCCTTATCACCAGACTCAACGTTTGAAGAGGTCGAAAGAGCTGGAATGATCGATTGTGATAATGAATAGCCGAGCGGGCCTCTCTCCTGATCATTAACTGCTGGAGGAGCTGTACTATTTATATATGGCGGAAGAAGCGCATGTTCAATGGCTTGTCTAGATTGCCACGCCGTATCATGAGCAATGACTTCAAGTTTCGCTAGAGCCAAAGGTACCCTACTCGCAGTTTTGTTGGTAGGAATCAATAAACGAGAGCCTTCTTTCAGGCCATTTAAATTGCCTTCGGTAAAAGCCTGTGGATTGCTTCCAACGATTGCAAGAATCATTTGCTGCAATATAATATTTTCTGTTTTATATCGTTGCGCTATTTGCCAAATTGTTTCGTTAGCCACGGTTGGACCATAGGTAGTAACGCCACGATGATCAATGACAGCCGGAACTGATGGTCGCTCAACGTCACTATTGGCAGTCCTTTGCATTGAGTTTTCGTGGTTAGCTCTTTGTTCTATTTCGGATTGACGCTTTACAATATTTCGTAGCTGTTTTTTAACCAATCCAAGTTTGTAATTAGGTGGATCTAGCAAGATGGTATAAGAGCGGTAAACTTGGCCGTTAGCCCAAGCCAGATCGACTAGAAGCTGTACATAAGGTTCTGAAATTCGCTCGATTGAGCGCACCTTAATTACCGGTTTTCCTTTTGCGTTTTTTTCAATGTTGAACGATAAATAACTTAATGCATAGGCTTGCTCCAGCCCAACTTTTTCATAGTCCTCAACCGACGCCAAATTGGCTTTAATCCCAGTCAAAGGCGTATTACCCACATCGATCAATTCAATTTCAGCATTGAACGGTTGGTCAAGGCTGGAATTCACCGTCATATCACCCAAGCCCATTGCGTAGATACTCATGGACGAAGTACAAGCTAATATGACGAAGCTTAAAACTTTCTTTTTCAATCAGCGCTCCATGCGTTGAACAGCTAACTTGCTAATTGTTCAACAAAATTATCATTTTCCACCCTATCATACAACAAGTCATTAGCTAATAGTGAGTCGTATCGATCTTGCACCCCTTATCTTAATTCAATATAGTGGAAGTTCTGAGTGCCTTTAAGCGCTGCAACTTGTTAAAATAAAGGGGTTGTTATGCCTCAAATACGTGAATTACTTACCGCATCAGTCACTGCCATTATTCGTTATCATGAGACAAAAATAGCCACACATCCAAGTACTGAATCCTTAACAGTCCAGCAATTATTAGCCGCTACCCATGAGCAATGCCTGGTTCGAAAAGCAAGGTCTAGTAAGTCTTGTGAAACAAAGAGCTTTGTTAAACATTTAACTGAAACCGCCGTATGAGACATCGCACGTACGGTGGTGTGAGAGGACGGGGCTGTGAGGCTCCTTCTACTCGATTCGACAAGATAGCTAGCCCCGATTGACTAAACCTAAATTATTAATACTGCCTTAATAATGGCAGGTTATAATCCATTAAGGCTTTTAGTTGCACAATTAAAATTTTAAGGAGCTTCTTGTGAAAAAACTGTTTCTTAGATTAATTTTTGCTATACCCCTTTTTAATTTTCTTATGATTCCTGCTCACGCAATTCAACAGAAGATGGCAGAACAAGATTCTAGCACTCCTGTTGTTTACTCCTATTGGGCCGGCTGGACTAACAGCACCATCCCAGATTTTAAATTCGATGGATTATTTCCTTCTTTTGCTTTGATGAAAAAAGATAATTATGGAAATTTTTACACCGATTACAGTGCTAGCAATAATTTTCAAAAACCTAGCGATAAAAAGCCCTACACTACATGGAATAATTGGTTAAAAAAATACTGGAAAACAGGAAGTCGTACCTATGTTTCTTATGGAGGAGATACCAATAGGACCTTTCGCGGCGATGTTATTCATGGAGATATAAAATCATTGGGTGACATGGCCGGTGAAATTAAAGCGAATATTAAATTATACTCTTTTGATGGAGTTGATCTTGATATTGAAAATTGGTGGAGTTTCAATAAAGAAGATAACGAAAAATTTTCCACAAATCTGACTATTCTGGTGAAACAATTACGAGTCTCTCTAGACAGTGATCCAGACACGATGGGCAAAGAGATTATGTTAGCGGTGGGGATCGATGCGGCAGGCCCTACTGCAGTTACTACTAATATATCAGGATATACCGGAAGTATGAGATCTTTTTTTACTGATGAGGAAGCAATGGATGCAATTGCTCATATCAATATCATGTCCTACAACACCTCAGTAACCAATTTTTATGGCAGGCTGGATTTAGCGGATTCTATTTTAGAGTCTTTTAATCATGCTGGAGTACCTAAAAATAAATTAGTATTTGGTGTCCAGCCCAAGGAAGCCTCAGGTAAGCCCCTAACGTCGATGACCATTATTACTGATTTGGCTCATCATCTTAAGAATAGTGACTATGGTGGCATGTTTTTGTGGGGTATTGGTGCAGATGGCCTAAGTGATTCACTTGCAGCGCAATATCTTCAAACAATGAAGGATGGACTATCTGATTAGGCCTTACGCTCCAGGGCGAGATCATGGGTGATTATTATTTATGGCTCTTCAGCAAAATCTGTGGGTGGATGGTGGCTCCTCAAGGCTTCCAAGCTGATGATAGAGCGCTATCTGCGGTTGCGGTAGGGACAGAAGTGGGTGCTGCGTCTAGTTAATGTATTCTAAGCGGCCATGGAGAGCCCGCACTGATTTATCTTCGCCCAAAACTGTTCCCAGCGACCAGTAGAATGGGCTAATGAAGTGTAATTTAATTTGTGTAATTATGCTGCTTTATGGTATATTGCATTTTCAATATGTCGTTCACAAATATCATTCCAGTCATTACTATTAACAGCAGCTCTTACTTGCAATAATGCATGAAGTCCCTCTCTAGACCATCGCATATCCTATTGTCCTTTACAGCGTTTATTGATCAAACTTTCTACCGTAGACTCGGCCATCTGGCTAGTGAAAATTAAGGCACCGTCAAGTTGTGTACGTAGACCCTGTTTTCGGACAACATTAGTTCCCATTTGCCTGATATAGTTGTCATTATTACCCAAAAAAATGTTTTTCAAGTCTAAATTGACTCTTGAGAGAGCTCTCTAGGATTAGGAGCAACAAAGCGAAGATAACTTAGA
>CAMBDN010000147.1 GCA_945865355.1 Legionella genomosp. 1 | reverse complement strand
AGCGCGTTGGAGGAGAAATATCAAATCAAGGAGTTACTTGTCGATAACCCTGCCTTTTATAAACGTGGTACGTCCTGTCATCACTACCCTGCTTGGCAGTGGGATGGGGTGTCGTTCCGATTTTTTCCGATTATTGAGCCGTTACGTGGCAAAAACAATAGTTCGTGTATTTTGCAAATCAGCAACCATGCCGGGCAGATTCTACTGAGCGGAGATATTGAAAAATTAGCAGAAAATTATTTGGTAAAAAAATATGGCAGTCAACTTGCTGCAACAATCATGTTGGTACCGCATCACGGCAGTAAAACGTCATCGTCGATAGCTTACGTCAACCATGTTGCACCCCGATATGCGATTGCTTCTTATGGATTTGATAATCGCTATCATTTTCCACACCAACAAACGCTGGATGTTTATCAAAAAAATCGCATTCCTCTTTATAACACGAGGGATTGTGGAATGATTCGTGTTGAACTTAAAATAGGTGGGGTAACTCCTCAGTGTAATCGTCGGTGAAGCGCCTACTTTAATGGTAAGAAAAACCGGAAAGCAGCGCCACTTTGCTCAAGGTTCTCTACCCAAAGATGACCACCATGGGCTTCAATGATTTTATGACAAATGGTCAGTCCCAACCCAAGTCCTCGGACACTACTTAATTGCTTACCTCTATAAAATTTTTCAAATAACTTACTCTTTTCCTCAAGTGCCACACCAGGCCCCTCATCCTCAATGCTCACCACAACCTTATCATTTTCAATCCGCATTGAAATAGTAATCGATGATTTAGCGGGGGTAAATTTAATGGCATTATCAATTAAGTTAATAAAGACTTCTTGAATATGCTCTTTGCTTAGGGGAACAAGCGGCATCGTTTTAGGTATATTTAGATGAAGATAGCGCTCTTTTAATTTTTTATTGAAGATTTTTAAGACCATACCAATCAATATTTTCAATGAAGTGGGAATTTTATGCAATTGTATGTTTTGTGACTCTAATTGAATAATTCGCAAAATATTATTGTTTAACTGGCTGAGCTTTTCAATTTCATAATCAATATCACTACCGATAATTTTAACTTTTTTCTCATCCAAGGCTCTTAAGGTGCTCGCTGCACTGCTAATAATTTTTAAAGGAACATCCAAATCTTTGGATATCGCTTCTAGCATAGCAAGACGTGCCTTTTCTGTTTTAATTTTCAATTCGTGTCTTCTTGTGCGTTCATTCATCCGATCGACTTCTACGGCCAACGCCACTTGATTAACACATGACTCTAAAAGATCCATTTGTTCGGGGCTAAATAGATGCTTCGTTCGGGGTTGTATTCTTAATACACCAATCGTCTCAATAGCTGCCGATAGCGGTAGATATAAGGCCTTGGAAAATGAAAGCGTGTCGGTGCCAAGTCCAGCTGTTTGTCCCATCTCATAGACCCACTGAGCAATACTTTTCTCTTTAATATCTAATTTTACTTTTGCAGGATACCCACATTGAACTTCAAGATGATTTTTTTTAGGGAGCAGCGCCATCACATCACAATTAAACGCCTCAGCAATATAATTTGCTCCTAGTGCAACAAGCTTCTCAACGCCACGGGTTTTCGTCAATTGTCGACTTAAGGTAAATAATGCGGTCGTTTGATACAAGACGAGACGCGCTGACTCGGCTTGGCGGCGCGTTAAAATCGTTAAATAACTAATAATTTGTGCCACTATGAGCATCACAAAGAGCGTGAGAAAATATTCAGTATTAGGCACTGCAAAAGAGTATTTGGGTGCCACGAAGAAAAAATCATAAACAATAACACTCAAAATGGACGCAAAAATAGATACCCCTACACGTCCTTGTCTCGCAATCACAACAAGACTTAGCAAGTAGACCATGATGATAGTACTTTCCGCGATAAATGGATAAAGTATGACATTAAATAGAGTGGCTAATACAATCGTCACCAAAGCGACGCTATAACTTTTCCATGGCGTAAGCTGTATCGATTTTTGTTTTGGTACTTGGCGCGCACTCGCTTCGGCCGTCATAATATAAACATCAATCTCACCACTATGACGAACAATTTCGTCGGCCAGATTTCGACGAAACCACCCTCTCCAGCGCGTGGTAATTTGCTTGCGTATCATAATTTGAGTCACATTCTGTTCCCGGGAGAAATCCATGATAACTTTAACAATATCAAAGCCCGTTAATACGTGGGTGACAGCACCCAACTGCTCTGCTAGACGCAAGTTTTGAATAGCACTGTTACGGATGGTAGTTGAATCGCGAATTTGTGGCGTATCAACGTAAACAGCCACCCACTCTGCTTGCAAGCTCGTTACAATGCGCTTAGCTGCACGAATTAACTGAAGTGAGTCTAGTCGGGATCCCACACAAACCAGTATTTTATCTTTTGTCGGCCAAATCCTTTTTATCCCTTCGCTTTGTCTGTACAACAACACATCGCTACCAACACGCTCAGCCGTTGTTCTTAGCGCTAACTCACGCAATGCAATCAAATTGCCCTTTCTAAAAAAATGCTCGGTCGCTTGCTCGGCTTGTTGAGGAATATATATTTTTCCATCATGTAAGCGCTTTAATAAATCTTCGGGAGGTAAATCAACAACCTCAATGGTATTTGCCATTTCTATCATTGAATCTGGAACAGACTCTCTTACAGGTGCTTGAATAATTTGAGCCACGTCATCTTTTAAACTTTCAATATGTTGCACATTGAGCGTGGTATATACATCAATTCCGCGATCTAAAAACTCTTTGATATCCTGCCAGCGTTTGCTATGACGTAACCCAGGGGCATTGGAGTGCGCCATTTCATCGATGAGGATTAAACCTGGTCGCCGTTGCAAGGCGGCATCAAAATCAAATTCTAGGCAGGTGGTCCCACGATGTAGAATGGTTTGCCGTGGGATAATTTCAAAATTTTTTAATAGGCCTTCTATTTCTTGTCGACCATGGGACTCAGCGATACCAATGACCACATCAAGGTCATTTTCACGCTTTTCAAGTGCATCATGCAGCATCGCATACGTTTTGCCAACGCCGGGCGCTGCGCCAAGATAAATTTTAAGCTTGCCACGCTTTTCTTCACGCGCCTCAGCCTCCGTGCGCTGTAATATTTCCTCCGGATTTGAGCGTTGGCCAACCATTATAAATGATCCAGTGCAATATTTAATTGCAAAACATTAACCCGTGGCTCACCCAGTAATTCAAATGTGCGCCGGTTAATTTGACGCTCTATTAATGCAATAACATCCATTTCTGATCGATTTCTAGATTGAGCGACTCGAGGCACCTGGTAAAAGGCAGCCATCGGACTAATCTCTGGATCAAGCCCACTTCCAGAGGCCGTTACTAAATCAACCGGTACAAATTTATTATTCCCACCCCCCCATTTTTTTAACTGTTCCACCCTTTCTCGAACCGTTGCTAAGAAATCAGGATTAGATGGACCACTATTTGAACCCGATGACGCCTCACCATTATAGGGATAAGGAGCGGTCGCTGATGGCCTACCCCAGAAATAATTGGGTGATGAGAAATGTTGTCCAATAAGTACCGAGCCGATTGTCTTTCCCTTTTGCTCAATAAGACTACCATTGGCCTGCCAGGGGAAGCATAACTGCGCTATTGCTGTCACGGCTAAGGGGTAGATAAATCCGGTTAACACCGTTAAGAAGACAAGCGCGATGAAGGCTGTTTTCATTTGATTTAGTGCATCTTTAAACATCGCACGTCCTTATTACAATAAGCCCAGCCCTACTAAGATCAAATCAATCAATTTGATCCCAATGAAAGGCAAAATTAACCCACCTAATCCATAAACCAAAACATTGCTACGCAATAATTTAGCCGCCTCAACGTGACGATATTGAATACCACGGAGTGCGAGTGGGATCAGAAAAACAATGATCAGCGCATTAAAAATAACGGCGGATAATATGGCACTATTCGGGGTCGCCAGGTTCATAATATTCAACGCATTGAGTGAAGGATATGTAGCGGCAAAGGATGCAGGCAAGATAGCAAAGTACTTTGCTACATCATTAGCAATGCTAAATGTAGTAAGAGAGCCCCGGGTCATCAATAATTGTTTGCCAATTTCCACAACTTCAATCAATTTTGTTGGATTTGAATCCAAATCAATTAAATTTCCTGCCTCCTTCGCTGCTTGAGTTCCTGTATTCATCGCAACCGCTACATCAGCTTGTGCAAGGGCTGGTGCATCGTTGGTTCCATCACCCGCCATTGCAACCAGATGTCCTTTCGCCTGTAACTCGCGAATGAGCTTCAATTTATCTTCTGGTTTGGCATTAGCATAAAAATCATCGACACCAGCTTCTGCAGCTATTGCGGCTGCCGTCAATGGATTATCCCCTGTAACCATAATGGTTTTGATACCCATTCGCCGCAACTCTAAAAAGCGCTCACGAATCCCACCTTTAACGATATCCTTAAGATGAATAACGCCTAATACGTTTTTTCCCTCAGTAACAACAAGGGCTGTACCGCCTTTGCGTGAAATAATTTCAACACTGCTTTGCACCTCACTAGGAAAAAGACCTTTCTGTTCTTTGATATATTCTTCAATCGATTGAGCAGCCCCTTTGCGAATTTGGCGACCGGGTAAATTGGCACCACTCATTCTGGTCTCGGCAGTGAATGGAATAAATGTTGCGCCTATCTTTGTAATTTCACGTCCACGCAATCCAAACTTTTTAGCCAACACCACAATACTGCGACCTTCCGGCGTCTCATCAGCAAGGGACGCTAACTGCGCTGAATCAGCTAATGTCTGCATGGTGACGCCAGGGGCTGGAATAAACGCTATGGCTTCACGATTACCCAGTGTAATTGTTCCCGTTTTATCCAATATTAATACATCAACGTCACCCGCCGCCTCCACCGCATGCCCAGACATGGCAATGACATTGGCTTGAATCATTCTATCCATCCCAGCGATTCCAATGGCTGAAAGCAAACCACCAATGGTTGTGGGAGCAAGACAAACAAATAACGCAACCAATACAGTAATAGTCACCGCCTTTCCGGCGTGCGCTTGAGTAATGCTATAGATCGAAAAGGGAAGTAAAGCACTGCAAACCAATAAAAAAACAACAGTAAGCGCTGCCAGTAAAATCGTAAGAGCGATTTCATTGGGCGTTTTTTGCCGTTTTGCTCCTTCGACCAATGAAATCATGTGATCTAAAAAGGTCTCACCTGGATTTGAAGTAATACGAACGATGAGCCAGTCAGAAATCACTTGCGTCCCACCGGTCACGGCACTACGATCACCACCACTTTCTCGAATGACCGGTGCACTCTCGCCGGTGACGGCACTTTCATTGACGGTGGCAATCCCCTCAACAACCTCGCCGTCACTAGGAATAATATCTCCTGCTTCAACCAATACGATATCACCGGTGCGTAAAATGGCCGATTGGACGAGCGTCATTTTGGCATCTTTTGATGCTTTGGCCAACTTCTTGGCTTCTATTTCACGACGCGCTTTTCTTAGCGCTTGTGCTTGCGCTTTACCCCTGCCTTCCGCCATGCTTTCTGCAAAATTTGCAAAAAAAAGGGTAAACCAAAGCCAGATAGTAATGGATAGAATAAAACGTGCTGGCGCCTCACCCTCCCCTATTAGGGCTTGGAAAAAAAGGAGAGTGGTTAATAAAGAGCCAACATAAACCGTAAACATGACTGGATTATGAATTTGATGAAAAGGTGTTAGCTTTACAAAGGCTTCGCGTAAGGCTTTTTTTATTATCCCAACATCCCAAAGTGACTGGCCACGCCTGTTAATGACCATATTGACCCCAGAGCATCAATTGCTCAACAATAGGACCTAAGGCTAAACCTGGAAGAAATGACAAAGCCCCCAAGAGAATAGTGATTCCAATCAGTAAAGAAACGAAAAGCGGCGTGTGCGTTGCCAAAGTACCTGAACTCATGGGTATTATTTTTTTCTGCACCAATGAGCCTGCAATGGCCAATGCAGGGATTGCAATCCAGTACCTCCCTATTAATATCACTATCCCACCTAATAAATTGTAGAAGGGCGTATTCACCGACAAACCAGCAAACGCACTTCCATTATTATTTCCCATTGAGGTAAATGCATACAGTATTTCAGTAAAGCCATGCGCACCAGGATTAGCAATTGCTCGAAACCCCACCGGAATGACCGAACTCAGTGCCGTGGAAAACAATACAATAAGGGGCATTACCAATACGGCAACTGATGCCATTTTCATTTCATAAGGTTCAATTTTCTTGCCTAAATACTCAGGTGTTCTGCCGACCATTAAG
>CAMBDN010000146.1 GCA_945865355.1 Legionella genomosp. 1 | reverse complement strand
ACCATTGGACCTCAAACCCCGAACAATCAGAATCCGAGTTCACGTTCCCTCAGAATCACCGTTCACGTTCGTCAGAATAGGCACTTTAGGGAGAGGGTTAGGGAGCGCGGCCTTACGCTATTTCCGCACTATAATATTATTCTGCACTGATTTAACACCCGGTGTTTTCCTGGCAACCGCTTCACAGGTATCACTTTGACGGATTGTCTTCACATAACCACTGAGAACAACAGCACCGTTTATTGTCTCTACATGAACCGTTAATGTTGAGGTATATTCATTATTTAACATCGCTTCCAGCACAGCAGTGTTAATTGATGTGTCGTTATTGCCAGGTTGAAAAAAAGTCTTTGTTGTTGTTTGACAACCGATAACAAATGCTAAGCTTATAGCGACGATGATACTTTGATAATATTTACGCATTCTGCCTCCATGATATTAAGGGCTTATTTACAAGCTCTAAACATACAGTGTAAACGGTACTTCCTTGATTTTCTATAACAAAAATCACAGGAGAGTGCAAACAGATGACAAAAAATAGAAGAACAAACTGACGTCTTTGCGAACGAAGTGAAGCAGTCCAGCGCCATCGTCGATTGGAAATTTGATCTGGATTGCTCTACTCAAACAAAGACCGCCACGTGTTTTTATAGAAACAAAGTATGCGGTTATCCCTGCTCACACGATGTTTTCCTTGCAATTCAATCATATTTCGTTAAAGTTTAAGTTAGGCATGTATCTTATTGCTATGAATAAGTAAAGTTTAGTGCGAGTAATCGATGTGCTCTCTGGCACATTATACATTTATACAGCAAAAGGGAGTTTAAATGAAAAGATTAATAGGCGCTTCGTTGGTATTATTGAGTGCAGTTAGTCCGTCTTATGCCGCTGATAATACATCCCAACAAATTCAGTTGTTAAATAGTCAAATTCAAACGCAGTTACAAAAAATTCAGGCCGATCAGCAAAAACAAATTCAGACGCTTAACACGCAAATACAAGCTCAAATAAAACAGACGCAGTCTGATTTACAAACGCAAATACAAAAAATGAATACTCAGACACAAGCTCAAATAAAGCAAGTACAAACGTCGTTGGAACAGGAGATTAAACAGCTTCAACAAGTAACCCCAGCAAAATAAATAGCATCAACGGGTTATGTTGTAGTGTATTTCAATAGATCGAAAGCTTGCAACCATCCTGATAAAGCTAATGCTTTTCCAGGATGGCGCTTAAGCTAAATTACTTTATACTACTTCGACTTCTTCTGCTTGAGGACCTTTTTGACCTTGTCCTGCTTTAAACATTACAGCAGCACCTTCAGCTAAGGTTTTGAAACCGTTGCTTTGGATTGCACTGAAGTGAACAAAATAATCTTTACCATTACTTTCGATGAAACCAAAGCCTTTGCTTTCGTTAAACCATTTAACTGTACCACGAACTTTTTCTGACATTTTCAATTATTCCTAATAAGCTGGAGCGCCATTGTAACACTTTGAATGGATAATGCCAACATATCCCAATTTATTTCAATAATTTATTGAAAATATTTAGAAATCATCAGAAAAAGCGGTCAGGGAAGCTTGCGGCGAAGGATCTTTGCCATTCATTCCGTGTGGCATTCAAGCGATTTCTTGCTTCGCTCGAGATGACGTATGAGCGTTTTGAGTACAAATCTTTATAGGTTAGCTAATAAGGCTTCTATTTTCTTTAAACCAAGCTCTCGTAACTTGGTGATATTATTAGCGGGTATGCTTTCAGTGTCACCGTAATATGCGATTGCCTTTTCTAAACGTTCTTCTCGCAATATATGAAGCATAGGGTAGGGGGAGCGGTTGGTATAGTTGGCTACATCATTGACTTCGGCATCAGCAAAGCAATAGTCAGGATGAAAGGTTGCCAGTTGGTAAATGCCTTCATATCCTTGCTCGCGAGTTAACAATTCGGCCATCTCTACAAAGTCCAGATAGTTAAAAAAATCCTTAAATAATGTTGGAAAAATCAGTAGGGTGGTTTCAACAGAATCATTTTTATCGAGGAAAATCATTTCCATCACGAGTTCTTCCATCGCTTGCTGTTGCTTTGGCGTATGAATAACTTGTATTCGTAGCGTACCCCTTTCAACTTCGCGTTTGGCAAAGGGGCAAATATTTAGCTTAATAATAAATGAACGCAACCAATTTTCTGTGTGCTCGATTATTTGTTCATCAGACGTCATGATGTATTGATCTCAGCAGGTTGGAATAGGGTTGTATTAGTTTACACCAATAATGGTGACAACATAGGCTCTCTCATCAATTATCTGAAAGCAACAATGTGCGACCTAATTGCGCTGAAGCGCAAGTCTTTTTTAATGGGGTCCTTTGTTATGTTCGATCGTTTGGTCTACCGAGTCTGTTGGTGTTTTTAAATCAGGCGATCTAAAAAATCGTTGTGATTGTTTTTGATCAGGGGGCTGTGTGGATGAGCCCTCTGCTGTACTGCCAAGAGTGGTGCTATGTGCGGGGGGCAGTCTGCGGCTCCTTGATTTTTTCCTTTCCAAGGGAGCCGGTATGGTTAGCGTTTCAGTGGGGGGCTTGCTAGTAAATTCAAACCGGAATCCTCTGCTTTTATTAAAGAGTGTAATATCACCATTTTGAGCTTCATCAATGGATACCAAAATGTCCGTTTTATGGTTAAACAGTGCTTTTATCACTGCTTTAACCTCTGGACGCGGATCTTGTCGGTATTCTTTTGGCAAAACCAGTTGCCAGTTGGGTGAGTTATTACGTCGGCCAAGAAAATGAGCTAATCCGCGTCGGGCGTATAAAGGTAGCGCTAATATATCGCCATTTTTTAGCGTCAATTCAATGATCGTATGAAGACCACGTTCGCTAAGTCCATGCCGCAGAAATTTCTTTAGTTCGATTTGTTGTAATGGTAAAGGTGAATGGGTTGTGAAGCGTTCTATTTTAAGATCAACGGGAGGGGGAGGGGGCGCTCTTAAATCTTTACGACGATCAAACGTAAGTTGTAGTTCTGGAACAACTTCAAATTTCCACTTTTGCTCATAGACTCCCTTATAATGATAACCTGGTTGCCCTTTGGCGTTTGTTCCTTCAACTCGAAGTTGGCGATTTTGTTGACCACGCCCTGTTTGGATGATTGCAATTTTAGCGGTTAACTGGGTTTGGCCTTTTAACTCGATTTCCGGTTGCTTGAGCCAATCTTCAGCGGGTAATCGACGGACAAGTGAAACGGTATTATCTTCGTTATAACTTGCAGGTAATAATGGGTTACTCCCTAAGCTATCAAAATCGGCAAAGCGGGTATACATGCAGGGTGTTCCATCCTTATCTTGTCGATACAAAAAAATAGTGGATGCAGCTGCCGCCATTGATTGTGCTACAAATTGTCCATCCTCAGGCGCTGTGATTTCATTACGAAATTCATTTGCTAACCACGGATCTGCGAAAAATATTCGTCCATTTGAACTTAATGTATATAATGTTGTAACGCCGACTAGAAGCTCAGGTTGTCGTTTACCGCTCAAATCGGTGTAATACCCTGTTTCTGGACCTTTTTGAGATATAGCGAAAGCCTGACAATCCTCAGGTAATTTTAATTGATGGCCACGAAGAAGTCCTATGATTCGACCGATGATTGGTATAGATAACCAACGATCGGTCCAATCCAATGAAATATTGTTGATTGTCCAATCGGTCTCAGACACGTTAAAGTCAATTGCATCAGAGTGTACATATTGCACAGTCCTCTCTTCATCAATCGCGATGATGTTTACCCCATCACTGCTTATGGACGTCAATTTCCTACCGTTAGACGGAAGACCATCGGGACCAAAAAGACGCCAAGGTCCTTTTTTCGGCGCTGCAATGGGTTTAAACCAAAGTCTTCCCTGTTTTAATACATAATAAAAATTTTGATCCATTGCTTGCATGCTATCTGCAACAAAAACAGCGCGTTGAATGGGTGGTATTTTTTCATCGTCGGGTACAACACTTTCTCGTTGACGCCATTTTCTTTCTGTAATTTTTTTTTGAAATAGTGATATTAAAGAAGTGATCGGTAAGAAAATTAGCTGAAATGCGCGAACAATTGTCATCAATAACTTTGCTAAAAACTCAATCCGACGGACTAATTTTTCTTGCCTCAATTGTTCTTGCTTCAACTGTTTCCATTGATCTATATTTTGTCCGGCAGATGGCTTGGGGTAGGGCGCTAAATAGCTCCATTCTTCATCTCTTTTGTGTTCTTTTTTTTTCACTGGTTTCTTGTTCATGGGTTGGTTTCGCTTAATTATTATACGAAATCGTCATTGTAGTATAAATTATTACCAGATATTTTTCGAGTCATTTTTTGATTCGTCTGCTTTTTATTTGTACCAAAGTTGGTGGTTTGATAAGATAGAGCTCTCCGTTCACCGCTAATGGCATATAAAAAGAATAAGGCAAGAGATGAGACGTAGTCCCCTGCCGTCAGTTCGCTTTAAAAAAATAAATACGATCCGCTTTTTTGATGCAGTAACATCAAGCGCATCGTATGAAAAAGAGTACAGCACGTTTTGCAAAAAATCACCCGATGAAGTATCTAGCGAATCATCCAGCGAAGAAGATACCATACCTTTGCCAGCCGGTTATTTTGCTGATCAAGAAAATCGTGATGAGACATCGAGTAGTGAAGGTAGCGATTTAGAGTATCCACCAAGACAAGAGCCGTCTGAGGTATGGCGAAATAATCTGATCAAAAAATCAAGATATATTGTTCATAAGAAACTACTAAAGACGCCTCTATACGATAGTGAAAGCGATGATGCGTCAAGCAGTTATTCAACTATAAGGGATAATGCTCCTGAGGATCTCATTGATTATGAGCAACTAGAGTATCCTTTGCACGGTGACGATACCTGCGATGAGGCATGTTCCAGTGAACATCAAAACACGTTTGATGCTACCTCTTCTTGCATTGCTGATAGCGAGGGTAGCGTGGGTAGTTCTTCCCCCAAAGACATCACCATCAGTATGAAGCGATCTTAGCAAACGGTGATACAGCACTTTTTTCAGAACAAAAAATAGCAGGAGATGGGAGTTGTGGCTTCACTATCTTAGAGATTTCACGCCAAGAGCTCGTCAATTGTTTAATCAACCTGGTAGCCGATCCCGCAACTCGGGAATATCTTGTGGAAGAAATTCAATCGGCATTAGCTACCGGAGAATTTCAAGCCATCAATACTGAAATCTATAATCAATTTTCAGAACAACGCGATATCTTGCAAATGGAATATGACGCGATATTTCGCAGTGCAAGGGAAGCTTTTCCAGCATGGAGACCCGGTGCAAATGGAACTCCACAAACCGATCAAGAATCAGACTTTTTGCTTTACCTCGATAGCCAGGTTGGAATAAGCGCCTCCCAGGTTGCAATGAGGATAAGAGCGCGACGAACGGAGCTCCTGCAAGCAGAAGAGATCGTACGTTTGTACTGCAAAGAACAAGAGATCACTGAACAATACATCAATGCATTCAGGGGTAACTTGTGGCTAGGATACAAAAGCATGTTACTTTATGCGAAAGAAAACGATATCAATCTCTATATTTGGCGAAAAATATCGGTTGACTCAAGCCAACTGGCCCTCATGTACTCTCACGAATGTATGCACCCAGGTCGAATTATTGACGCCATTTATGTCAATGGTTACACACATTTTAATTTGCTCGTGGAAGAAGACCGTCTTATGGCTGAACGCACACAGGCGGATATTCCTGAGGAAAAAAAGTCCATTGATTCCGATGACGGGTCTAATTATGAAGAACAAGAGCGTCCGATGGTTGCACGTCCACAAACGCCTTTTCCAGGGGATAGAGGGTCAGATGAATCTGATGATGAGTCTATTTACAATGAAGATAAATCGTCAATTCAACCCCTAGATAATCAGTTTTCATTCACCAGTGAAATCACCATCGCACAACCCTTCCTAGCTACCTTTGGGAAACGAGTTGGGCCAATTAATCAAGAGATGACTGCGGAACAACCATCCGCTCCAGTTATTGGCTGACGTGGTTTTGTAAAAACTATGAAGTGACAGCGACTAACTAGTCGCTGTCGCTAAATGCTTTAGACTTGCGGTGAGAAAGAGACTACGGCGAAATTTTTAAATTTTATCAATAACGCAGAAGGAATAATACTCTGATTTTATAGCAATTTCCTCAAATAATTGCCTAATTGCCTAATTGCCTAATTGCCTAATTGCCTAATTGCCTAATTGCCTAATTGCCTAATTGCCTAATTGCCTAATTGCCTAATTGCCTAATTGCCTAATTGCCTAATTGCCTAA